>NZ_JBEOPL010000004.1:0-270699 GCF_040310065.1 Shewanella sp. TB7-MNA-CIBAN-0143 | reverse complement strand
CAAGATGGGTCGTTAGCTCAGTTGGTAGAGCAGTTGGCTTTTAACCAATTGGTCGAAGGTTCGAATCCTTCACGACCCACCACTTTTTAAATCGTGGTTAAAGAATTTAAACGTTACACCAGGATTGGTCGTTAGCTTAGTTGGTCTTGAAATAGAGACAGTTGGCTTTTGTTTCAGTAAGAATATAAGTTCTTGCAAAACCAAGATGGGTCGTTAGCTCAGTTAGTCTTGAAATAGAGACAGTTGGCTTTTGTTCCAGCAAGAGTATGAATATCGCAACACCAAGATGGGTCGTTAGCTCAGTTGGTAGAGCAGTTGGCTTTTAACCAATTGGTCGAAGGTTCGAATCCTTCACGACCCACCACTTTCTCTGTTATTCCCTCACTATTCTTTCTAAATCATCACAGAATACCAGACTTATCATTGGCTGAAATAGCTCGGTATATTTTCAGATGTTTAAATCTCGATAGTTTGTTTTAACTTCAATAATAATTAGGTTTTGCAAAATCAAGATGGATCGTCAGCTCAGTTACTCTGTATGAAATCAACTGCTGCCGTTGACTTTTGAGTCATGTTTACAATGTTTGAACCTTTCATCACCCACTATTTTACTCCTTTAGTTATGTCCTCTAATAATCCCTTTTATCAACGTTAAATCTTATTATTACGTTACAAGATTTGAGTAGCGTTCGATGATTATATTCCAGCGAGCCTAAGATGCTATACGAAACCAATCCAGGTCGTAACTGGTCGATGTATTTTGTTATCAGCTTATTTAGCGTTTAATTTCTTATAAATCTTTAGTGTCCAAACTCATCAAGATCTACATTGTATTAAACAACATCTTGTTTTCGAAGTAGTCTATTTATTAGTTTTTGCTTGTCTACTTTTGTCTCATAGACCTATTGCTAATGTTACATGGCTGTTAATTGGCTCATATTGCTCAAGATTAGAACAATATCAATAGGGAGATAATAATGAAAAAGCAAAAACTCAGTCTTTATGTTGCAGGCGCGTTATTGGCGATGAGTGGGGGAGCTCAGGCTGCTACAGATATGACTTTTGGTGGTTACATTAAAGCCGATGTGATGTTTAGTGATTATGGCAATGGGGCGCCAGATTCAGGTTCGTTATCTCGTCAGTTTTATGTGCCAGGCACTATTTATGGTACGACGGGTAATGGTAAGCAAGTAGTCGACTTTCAAGCTCGTGAATCACGTTTTAATTTTAAGACTGTTACTGATGTTGAAGGGCATACACTGACTGGTTTTATTGAACTGGATTTTATGACGCATACAGATGGTAATGAACGAGTTTCTAATAGTTACTCTCCACGTATTCGCCATGCATTTGTAAGTTATGACAATTGGACTGTAGGGCAAACGTGGACTACTTTCCAAAACCCTGGGGCTTTACCGGAAAACCTAGACTTTGTCGGTGCTGCTGATGGAACACCGTTTGTGAGACAATCACAACTACGTTATACCAGTGGCAATTGGCAGTTCTCAATTGAGAATCCTGAAACAACTGTGACGCCATTGAGCGGCGGTGGTCGAATTACTAGTGGCAGTGGCGTTGTTCCTGATTTTGTTGGTCGCTATAACTTTAGTGCTGCCAGTGGTTCTGCATTTTCAGTGGCGGCGATTGTAAGGCAATTAGATCTAGAGCAAGTTGTTGGTACCACAACGTATGACACATCAGAACTAGGTTATGGTGTCAGTTTCGCGGGTGTTATTCCTGTCGGTAAAGATGACTTCAAATTTACTGCAACTTACGGGGAAGGGTTAGGTCGTTATATGGCGCTAAATTATGCCAACGCTGGCGTGCTTGATACCAATGGGGAAATTCAAGCGATTAAATCATTTGGTGGTTTTGTGTCATATCGTCACTGGTGGTCGGAGCAATGGCGTTCTAGTGTGACGTTCTCAGGTTTTAGCGCAGATAATGATGTGGCGCTTACCGGTGGTGCAGTTAATAAAGAGGCTTACTCTGGTTACGTTAACTTATTGTTTTCACCTTCAAAGCCACTAACATTTGGGGTTGAGTTTATGCATGCCTTAAATGAACGTGAAGACGGTTCTGATGGCGACTTAAATCGGATTATGTTTTCGGCGAAATATGCTCTTTAGTATTTGAGCAGATAACAAAAAGGCAACCAGATCGGTTGCCTTTTTAGTTTAAATTTAAGAAGCTTACTTAATTGAGTAAGTTGTTTTGACGAACATAAGCTTCAAATTCGGTGCAACCACCAATAGGTTGTTCATCAACAAAGATTTGTGGAACAGTTTCTACCGTTTTACCCACACTTTTTGATAAATCCGCTTTAGTGATGCCTTCGGCATGAATATCAATATATTTGAATTTAAAATCTTCACTTTGCGCCGCTAACTTTTCTGATAATTCAACAGCTCGAACACAATATGGGCAACCTGGGCGGCCAAAAATAACTACAAACATGGTGACTCCTGTTTAATGATATGGCCAATTTATACCATAAGTACTTTTCAAATCATAATTCAACGCAATTAATTTTGTTTTAACTCATATCGATTTTATATTTGCCTTGATAGTCAAAAAATGAATCAACTAAATCCCAACAATGTTTGTTTTTTTTCAGTAATAATAAATCGGGTTTTCTGAATCGAGTTTGATCCGCCAATACATCAGTGACTTTCTTATATTGAGGATGGGGAATACCTGGCGTGCGGGTATGACTGAGAACATATACCGCATAAAAAGCTTTTCGTTGTGCTGGTGTCGCGAAGTTAAACGTTTGCTTAAAATCATTACCTTCAATGTCAATGTATTGAATAAGCAACTTATTGTCTTGATCGTGCAACAACATTTGCTCACATTTAAATAAATGATGATGCTGAGCATTAAGTACTTGTTTTAGGCGTTTATCGGGATCAATTAAGGTCGATTGGCAGCTATGACAAATGCGAGCCGCGATATCATTCTCCGCTCCACAGTCTGGGCATGATTTTGATCGAAATCTAAAATCACACTGTTGTTGCTCATTGATTAATCCTTGGCAGCGTCTGCCATAATGTTCAACAATATCACCATCGCCATCCACTAGGCCCCAAAAAGTATTAGCAAATTGACACACAGGACAATGCACTTGTACTGGCACTGATTTGCTATTGGGTTTGGCTTGACCGACTTCTGGGTAAAATAAGTCGTAACCATTAGCGGCATAATCAATGACTAAACAATCTGCTTTATTGGGAGCTAAACGTAACCCTCGGCCAATCATTTGTTGGAATAGGCTCACCGATGCAGTGGGGCGCAAAATTGCGATAAGGTCGACATGAGGTGCATCGAAGCCTGTGGTTAATACGGCAACGTTAACAATGTATTTGAGGGTCTGGGCTTTAAAGCGATGGATGATGTCATCACGTTCGTTATGTGGCGTTTGAGCGGTAATTAAGGCGGCATCGTTGTCTAACAGAGTCATGATTTCATTGGCATGTCTGACCGTAGCTGCAAAAATTAAAATACCTTTTCGGCATTCGGCAAGTTGTTTTACTTGCTTGATAATTGCAGTGGTTGCTCGTCCCTGATGATGCAATAAAGAATCGATTTCCATTTGTGGGTATTCACCACTGTCATGCGCCACCAGTTCACTAAAATCATATTGCGCACTCAACCCGTCAAAAATGGTCGGTTTGGTTAGGTAACCTTTCTTGATTAATGGTCGCATTGGGAGTTCAAAAATGCATTTTTCGAATACAGGTTTATCAGTATTACCTACTTTCCCATGATAATGGTGCCGATAAATCCAGCCTAAACCTAAACGATAAGGCGTGGCGGTTAGCCCAAGCAGTTTAATGTCAGGATTACGCGCTTTAAGGTGCGTGAGCAGTTGTTGATATTGACTGGTAGACTCATTACTGACTCGATGACATTCATCAATGATCACTAATGAAAATGCTTGAGTGAATTTTTCTAGGGCGCGGGCGGCCGATTGAACACTGGCTACCACGGTTTTGCCATTAGCCTTTTTTTGATTTAATCCTGCTGAATAGATATTGGCCTCTTGGGTGAGCAAACCCACTTTTTCAGCATTTTGAGCGACTAATTCCTTTACATGGGTTAGCACCAGCACATTACCATTAGCAATACGTGCCAGTTCGGCAATGACAATACTTTTTCCCGCACCGGTAGGTAACACTAACACCGCTGATTGTTGGCTGTGCTTGAAATGAGCGATAGCCGCATCAACTGATTGCTGCTGATAGTCGCGTAAGGTGATATTTCCGGGTTGAGTAGATGAATGTTTCACGTTATCGAGTAGTGTTATTTTGGTTTATACAAAGCTTAACATAGCCAATGATTGATAGACCATGATGTTTTAAATGCGTTAAATAAATCAATTGGTCATGGTTAAAGATGATAAATACACTGGGATGGTACTTTTTGCGTGTTAAGCGCTGTTTTTTTATATCAGTTGGTGTAGATTCATCTATTGAAATAAGATGATATTGATACTAATAAAAATGAAATTTATCACCATCAGGAAGAACACATTATGAAATTTTTATCGTTAGCCGCTCTGTTAATGGTTAGCCACCTCGCCGTTGCCGAAGAAGGTCTTGTCATTGGTTTATCTATTGAAGAAACGGTTAAGCATTCAGAAGATGTTACTGCATCGGCTTCAAAAATTGTGATGGGATTAAATGAATCTGTGTCACTTAGTGTCGAAGGAGACTATGGCGTGACCATAGTGTCGACAGCAAATAGTGATAATAAGGTTAATTTGTTGATAAGTTTACGTGATGAATCTAATGACGGTGCGGATCTATTAGGTGACAAAGCCATAACGATTAAAGTGGGCCAATCAACGAGCTATAAAATGACTCTAAATGATCATTCATATAATGTCACCATTGATACAGCTTATGGCCCACAGCCTAAGGTTTCAGATAAATAAAAACGTCTATGAATCTTGATTTTTAGATAAAAAAAGCCCCTCAATCGAGGGGCGAAAAGAGAAATTGGTCAGGATTTCTCAGGGTGGATAGAACATCATAAGTTGATTTTATTACTCTGTTTTGTTTAAGCGAGACTCAATCAAGGTATCAATCACCGCAGGATCTGCCAGAGTAGAAGAATCACCTAAATTAGTGACTTCATTAGCCGCAATTTTACGTAAGAATCGACGCATAATTTTGCCTGAACGCGTTTTAGGTAAACCACTTGCCCATTGGATAAGATCCGGGGTTGCAAGTGCACCAATTTCTTTACGAACCCATTGACGAAGTTCTTGACGTAACTCTTCTGTTGGCTCAATGCCACGAGTTAGGGTGACGTATGCATAAATGCCTTGGCCTTTAATGTCATGGGGGTAACCCACAACGGCCGCTTCAGCAACGAGTTCATGCGACACTAAAGCGCTTTCCACTTCAGCAGTACCTAAGCGATGTCCCGAAACGTTGATGACATCATCGACACGGCCTGTAATCCAATAATAGCCATCTTCATCACGACGCGCGCCATCACCGGTAAAATACATACCGCGGAATGTTTTAAAATACGTCAGCGCAAATCTATCGTGGTCACCGTAAACTGTTCGCATTTGGCCTGGCCACGAGTCAAGGATAACTAGGTTACCTTCACCAGTGCCTTCAACAATATCACCCATGTTATCAACCAGTGCTGGCTGTACCCCAAAAAATGGTCGAGTCGCTGAGCCAGGTTTGGTATCAGTTGCGCCAGGTAATGGACTAATCAGAATGCCACCAGTTTCAGTTTGCCACCAAGTATCGACGATAGGGCAGTTCTCATGACCAATCACTTCATGGTACCAACGCCAAGCTTCTGGGTTTATCGGTTCACCCACAGAACCCATAATGCGCAATGAATCGCCTTTATAGCTACTAAAAGGTTCTTTACCTTCAGCCATTAATGCGCGAATTAAGGTTGGCGCGGTATACAGGATATTGACCTTATGTCGATCAATCATTTCACCTAATCGAGCTGGAGTAGGGTGATTAGGTACGCCTTCATGAATTAATACCGTGGCGGCATTAGCAAAAGGTCCATATACCATATACGAATGGCCAGTAATCCAGCCTACGTCGGCTGTACACCAATATACTTCGTCTGCTTTATAGTCAAACACGTATTCGTGTGTCATCGAGGCATATACCATATAACCGCCGGTAGTATGCAGCACACCTTTAGGGTTACCTGTAGAGCCTGAGGTATAAAGCAAAAATAATGGATCTTCGGCGTTCATCTCTGCTGGTTGGCAAAATTCTGAGGCAACTTCCATGAGTGAATGCCACCAAACATCTCGGCCTTCAACCCAATCTACATCTCCACCAGTGCGCTTAAATACAATGACTTTTTCGACGCACGTAACATCAGGATTTGATATTGCTTCATCGATACTGCGTTTTAGAGGAATTTTACGGCCACCACGAACACCTTCGTCGGCGGTAATTAAGACTTTTGATTTTCCATCAATTACCCTTGCCGCTATCGAGTCTGGTGAGAAGCCACCAAATACCACTGAATGAACAGCACCAATGCGAGCACAAGCCAGCATCGCGACTGCAGCTTCAGGCACCATAGGCATGTAGATAGTGACGATATCGCCCTTATTAACCCCTTGGCTACGTAGCGCATTGGCAAACTTACACACTTGCGTATGCAGTTCTGCGTAAGTTAATTTGCGTTGTTCGTTGGCGTCATCGCCTTCCCAAATAATAGCAATCTTATCGCCGTGTTCTTCAAGGTGACGATCTAAACAATTGGCCGAGGCATTGAGCGTGCCATCATAAAACCAATTAATCGAAAGATTATGATCATCAAAAGACGTTTTCTTAATTTTGGTATAAGGTTTAATCCAATCAATACGTTTGCCGTGTTCTCTCCAGAAACCTTCTGGATTAATAATGGACTCCTGGTACATTTTCTTATATTGATCGTTATTAACCAGTGCGTTTTCTGCAATGTCACTAGGAACTTTGTAAAGAGACTGCGGGGTCATGGGGCTTCCCTTTCTAAAAATGGCGTGGTTAAAGTATCATCTGCAACGGGCTGTTTGCACTATTAGACCTTGGTCTAGTTTTAAAATATCCTTAATATTTAGTCTGTTGCACGTGTTAATATGGTAATGATTGCTGCAGATTTGGTCGATTATTTATATCGATTCTCTTATGTAGGTTGTTTTCTGCTCAATACATGATGTTTTAGATGAAAATAAAACAGATTTTTAATAATAATAAAGTGATAGCGGACGTTTCATGAACTTAACCTTAATCGTGGCCGTGATTGCGGTGTGTTATGTGTCATTGCTGTTTATTTTGGCATGGGGTGCCGAGCGATGGTTTAGTAAAATAAACCAAAAAGCTCAAGTATGGATTTATGGGCTCAGCTTAGCGGTGTATTGCTCATCATGGAGTTTTTTAGGCACAGTAGGTCAGTCTGCCAATGATTTATGGTCATTTCTACCTATTTTTGTCGGCCCAATATTAGTGTTTACCCTTGGGTTTGGCATGCTACGAAAAATGGTTGTAGTGTCTAAAGCACAAAACATTACTTCAGTTGCCGACTTTATTGCTGCTCGTTATGGCAAGTCACAGTTATTAGCGGCTTTAGTCACGCTTATTGCATTGTTTGGCATCATGCCTTATATCGCACTACAGCTTAAAGCAATGGTGTTTAGCCTTAACTTATTTCAACCTGATGATACCCCCTTAAGCCCAGTGGCGGTGCCATTATTGATCACCATGTTACTGGCCATTTTTGCCATTTTATTTGGTACGCGTAAATTAGATGCGACTGAACATAATCCTGGAATGATGGTCGCGATTGCGTTTGAGTCATTGGTTAAACTTGCGGCATTTATCTCAGTCGGCGTGGTAATTAGTTTTGGTGTTTTTGATGGCTTTGGCGATATTTGGCAGCAGGCATCAGATAAAGCATTAATCGAAAATAGTCACATTCGTTTAGAGTCGTTTCTCCCTGAACTATTTGTTGGAATGGCCGCTTTTTTATGTATGCCAAGGCAGTTCCATGTGATGGTGGTCGAGTGTGGCGGCGAGCATATTTTAAATAAATCACGTTGGATATTTCCGATTTATTTAGCCTTGTTTGGCTTGTTTGTCGCGCCATTAGCATTAGCCGGTAAAATTATTTTGGGTGATTCGGTATCTGCTGATACCTATGTGATTAATTTGCCTTTGGCACTAGACCAACCAATATTAGCGGTTGTTGCCTTGTTAGGTAGTTTATCTGCAGCAACGGGGATGGTGATTGTTGCTGTGGTGACTATCAGTGTGATGGTCAGTAATGAGTGGCTGGTGCCATTTTTACTGCGAACGGGGCAAATAAGGGAAAAGAACTTCAGCCAATTTTCTCAATTATTGTTAAATGTACGCCGTTTATCGATTGTGGTTATTTTAGGCTTCGGCTATTTGAGTTACTTACTGTTTACCGACAGTGATTCACTTTCACATTTGGGGATGATGTCCTTTGGTGCATTTTCTCAACTAGCGCCCGCACTAGTCGGCGGATTATATTGGAAGCACGGCAATCGAGCTGGTGTCTATCTAGGCCTTGCTGTCGGTTTTAGCCTGTGGTGTTTTATTTTACTTCAAGGTGCCGGTGAAGCCCGTTTGATTGGTAGTGAGTCAGGCTTACTCAATTCGATAACCCCAAATGTTAGTGATACTTTGATTGCTTTGTTAGCGAATATATTTTGCTATGTACTAGGGTCTATTTGGTTTAGAGCGGGTGTTGCTGAGCGCATTCAAGCGAGTAATTTTGTTAAACCTTGGTCATCAAAAAAAGATTCAAAAAAACGTCAAGGGCCTATTTCGCAACAAGATTTGTTAATTTTGGCTAGCCGATTTGTGAGTCCTACTCGTGCTTATGAGAGTTTTAGTCGTTTTTCAGCCGATGCAGTAAAAAGTGATAGTTGGTACAAAGCTGCCCCAGAAGAATTAATTGCCCACACCGAACATATGTTGTCGGGGGTTTTAGGTGCATCAAGTGCATCATTAGTGATGGACTCAGTCCTGCAAGGCCGCGATTTGGCGCTGGATGAGGTATTCAGTCTCGTTGATGAAGCATCCTCTAAAATTATTTTAAGCCAAGATATGTTACGTGGCGCAATTGAACATGCTTATGAAGGCATGAGTGTGGTCGATAAAGATCTTAATTTAGTTGCCTGGAATTATCGCTATGTCGAGCTATACCAGTACCCTGAAAGCTTTTTAGTCCAAGGAATGCCTATTGCTGATGTGGTGCGATTTAATGCATTGCGCGGCTTTTGTGGTACTGGAGACATTGAAAACCAGGTTGCTGTGCGAGTTCAACATATGCGTAATGGAACACCGCACACATCTGAGCGTGAACGCCAAGATGGTAAAGTGATTAAAATTCAAGGAAACCCAATGCCTGATGGCGGTTTTGTAATGACATTTACTGACATTACCCAATATCGCTTACAAGAGAAGGCGTTACTGGAAGCCAATGAAACATTAGAAAGTCGGGTACAAGAACGAACCTATGAATTGGCAATGTTAAACAGTGAATTACTTGAAGCTAAAGCACAGGAAGAAATGGCACACGCGTCTAAAACTCGCTTTTTAGCCGCAGTGGGCCACGACTTAATGCAGCCACTAAATGCCGCGAGATTATTTACAGCATCGTTATCACAATATCCTAATCTGGATCTTGAAGCCCGCACCACCTTAACTCATGTGAATAGTTCGTTGAAAATAGCGGGAGAGTTATTGACCGATTTGCTCGATATTTCTAAGCTCGACTCTGGCATGGTGGACGTTAACCGCCGTGATTTTGCTATTGCTGAAGTGATTAATGGTTTATCGGTTGAATTTGATGCAATGGCAAGTGACAGCCAAATTTCTTTTTCGATGGTGCCCTCTACCGCGACGGTGAACTCCGACCCTTCATTGTTGCGGCGTATTTTACAAAACTTTTTAACCAACGCTTATCGTTATGCTCGAGGTGGTAAAGTGTTATTTGGTTGCCGACATCGAGGTGACTTTATCGAGATTCAAGTACTCGATACGGGTTGTGGGATTAATGAGTTTGATATACAAGAAATTTTTAAAGAGTTTAAACGTCTTAATCATCCCAGTAGTCGTAATGTCAGTGGTTTGGGGCTGGGGCTAGCGATTGCCGATCGGATTAGCAAAGTACTTGATCATCAAATTCATGTAAGTTCAACCTTAGGCCATGGTTCTCTATTCTCTATATTCGTGCCATTAGGTGAAACGGTCAGCCAAATAAGCATTAAGCCTTTACCAACATTATTACAGCCTTTAGCTGGCATTAAAGTATTGTGTATTGATAATGAAGATGCCATTCTCGCGGGGCTAGAGTCGTTATTAAGTCGTTGGCAATGCGAGGTTATTTGTGCCAAAGATCTTGCTGACGCTCGAATTAAGTTAGGGCTTAAAGGGGTTGCCCCTGACATCATGTTAGCTGATTATCATTTAGATGATGATCAAAATGGTATTGATGCGATGAATGGTATTCGCAGTCGTTATGGTGAACATTTACCTGGAATATTAATTACTGCCAATACCAATAAAGAGTTGGTTGATGATGTCGAAAGACGCGGCTATCACTATATGGCTAAGATGGTTAAACCTGCCGCATTACGCGCGTTAATTTCTAGTCTGGTCAAAAAGTAAGTGAGTTATTTAGCGTTGAGGACAACTAATGATCACAGCCTATGGCGATAGCATGTCAGGTAATTGTTAT
Source organism: Shewanella sp. TB7-MNA-CIBAN-0143 (assembly GCF_040310065.1). Taxonomy (NCBI): domain Bacteria; kingdom Pseudomonadati; phylum Pseudomonadota; class Gammaproteobacteria; order Alteromonadales; family Shewanellaceae; genus Shewanella; species Shewanella sp. TB7-MNA-CIBAN-0143. The sequence continues at coordinate 259,950 of NZ_JBEOPL010000004.1, read as the reverse complement.
AAAGTGCAGCTGGTGCTGAATATGCTAGGTGTTGAGCATCTATGGCAAGAAATGAGTATCACGAAAGGTGAAACGCAGACACCAGAGTTTTTAGCTAAATATCCAGCAGGAAAAATACCATCAATTGAACTCGATGATGGCAGAGTGTTGTCTGAATCTAATGCCATTATGGGGTATCTTGCAGAGGGCTCTGAGTTGATCCCAACTGATGTCTTTAGTAAAGCGAAAATGTACCAGTGGATGTTTTTTGAACAATATAGTCATGAGCCATATATTGCCGTTGCACGCTTTATTCAGTTGTATTTAGGGTTGCCTGATGATCGTTTAGTTGAATATCACTCACTGCACGTTAAAGGCCATAAAGCGCTTGTGGTTATGGAGACTGAACTTGCTAAGCAACCCTTTCTGTGTGGTTCGCAGCTTACCTTAGCGGACATTGCTTTGTTTGCGTACACTCATGTAGCTCATCAAGGTGGCTTTGAGTTAGCCCATTACCCAAAGATTAATCAATGGTTAATACGCATAAAACAGCAAGCTGGGTTTGTGCCGATGGAGAGTTAATTCTTTACTATTTTTATGAATATCTTTTGATTTTCATGTGTTGTCTGTCGCTATAAATTTGTTGGTATTATTAATAAAGTATTAAATACTGAATAGGCGATAAAAAGCATAATTGTGCCGACTAAGACATCAATCACGCGTTGAACTTTCGGCGCACCTAACCAAGGGGCAAGTTTAGCGGCGCCAAGTGCAATAGTATAAAACCGCAAAACCGACGCCAGTATGGTATCTATAGCAAATGCCCATTTTTCGTTACCATCAAAAGTGCCGCCCACGCTACCTAATATCATCACAGTATCTAAATACACATGAGGGTTAAGCAAGGTGACCGAAAATGTGGTGCCGATAATTTTTTTACGACTATTAGCTGCTGTAATATGTGTTGCAATTTGGTACTGATTTCGCAATACATTTTTGAACGATGTTGAAGGTAAAGATCCTACGATTAATAGGTTAAAGGATGGCCAAGCTTTTGGCGTCATTTCGGTGCTATCTACACCGATTAAAGGTTGTCAACTAACTCGATTAGGCTGTGTCGACTATCTGCTAGTCGCTTCACCTGAGTTTAGTCGTCATTACTTCCCTAATGGAATTAGTGCAGACAGTCTTAGAAAAGCTCGGGGTATTGCGTTTGATCACAAAGACAATATGCACACACGCTATATTCAACAGCATTTTAGTCTGATGCAAGGTGAATACCCATTACATGCTGTTCGTTCATCAGATGCCTTTGTTACCATTGCTAAACATGGCGCTGCCCATTGTTTAGTACCAAAAACGCAAATTAAATCAGAACTAGCCACTGGTGAGTTAGTGCACATATGTAAAGACCATATCATCACTGAAACGCTTTACTGGCACCATTGGATTTTACTTAAAGGTGTCTATAAAGACGTTTCAGATGCCATTATTGCCCACGCTCAATCGGTATTAGATTAAGCTAAACTTTGACCTAATTAAACTGAGCATGACCCAATTTAAAATCTGGCCAAGCAAGAGAAGAGTTAAGTTTTAATTATCCATGGCTAATCAACGTTTGATTCTCTTCGGTAGGAATAAGGGTATCGGCAATTAACAACATGGCCGAGGTTAGTTGGGTTAATTGTGCAGCGCTAATAGTGTAAGGCGGCATGATGTAGATATAGCGGCTAAAAGGCCTTACCCACACACCTAAGTCAACAAAGGCTTTTTGTAAGGCTGCGGTATTCACTGGCGAGTGCATTTCGATTACGCCGACACTGCCAAGTACTCGTACATCTTTAACCTCTTTTGACGCCATGGCTGCGGGTAAGGTGCGGATTAAATGCGCTTCAATGTTTTTTACCTGCTGTTGCCAATCGCCTGCAAGCAATAAATCTAAGCTGGCGGTCGCTGCTGCACATGCCAATGGATTACCCATAAAGGTAGGACCGTGCATAAATACACCTGCAGGTGAGTCACTAATACCATTAGCTACTTCGTCACTGCATAAGGTGGCCGCGAGGCTAATATATCCACCGGTTAAGGCCTTACCAACACACAAAATATCCGCTTCAATATTGGCATGTTCATAAGCGAATAGGGTGCCGGTGCGGCCAAATCCAGTCGCTATTTCATCTAAAATCAGTAGCACATCGTATTGGTCGCAAAGTTGACGAAGTTTAGTCAGATACGCTGGGGAGTAAAAACGCATTCCGCCAGCGCCTTGCATGATGGGCTCAATAATTACGGCTGCAATATCTTGGTGATGTTGAGCAAATGCAGCATCTAAAGCCAGTGAATCTGTTTGGTTAAGGGGGTCATTAAACTTAGACGTTGGCGCAGGGATAAAGACTTGTTCAGTGACATTATTACCGAACATGGTGTGCATTCCACCATCAGGATCACATACGCTCATCGCGGCAAAGGTATCGCCATGATAACCACTTTTTACGGTCATAATCCGCTGCTTTTGTGGTTGATTTCGGCCTTGCCAATATTGCAGCGCCATTTTTAATGCAACTTCTACTGCAATTGAGCCCGAGTCGGCTAAAAAAACCTTAGTTAAATTATCACTCGTCATCTGCACTAAGCGTTTTGAGGTTTCAATGGCTGGCTGGTGGGTTATGCCACCAAACATCACATGACTCAGTTGTGATAACTGCTTTTGCATAGCCGCTAAAATGGTCGGATGACTATAACCATGCACACAAGACCACCACGAACTGGTGCCATCTATAAGTACTTTGCCATCGTCTAAAGTCAACTCGCAACCTTGAGCGGAAACGACTCCATATACAGGCAGAGACTGGGTCATAGAGGTATAAGGGTGCCATATATGTTGTGCATCGAAAGCGTAATCGATAGTGGTATTTGTGTCGGGAAGTGCCATAATTATAGGTGCTCATTATTTGACCGCTAGTAAAGCGCAAAGTGGTTGTTGCGTTGACAGTTTACGGGCTCAGGGTATCCTAGCCAACATAAAATCAAAATAAAGGAATGAACCATGTCGTTAGCTGAAGTTCGTCACGATTGGCAAAAAGCACAAATTGAAGCATTGTTTGCGCTGCCTATGAATGATTTATTGTTTAAGGCTCACAGTATTCATCGTGAAACGTTTGACCCTAACGAAGTGCAGATCAGCCGTCTTTTATCAATTAAAACCGGTGCATGCCCTGAGGACTGTAAATATTGTCCACAAAGCGCACGCTATGACACTGGCCTTGAAAAAGAACGTTTGCTTGAAATTGATAAAGTATTAACCGAGGCTAAAAGTGCTAAAGCTGCTGGAGCATCGCGTTTTTGTATGGGGGCAGCCTGGCGTAACCCGCGTGACAAAGATATGCCATATTTAACGCAAATGGTAAAAGATGTTCGTGCCTTAGGCATGGAAACCTGTATGACATTAGGCATGTTGTCATCTGAACAGGCCGGGAAATTAGCCGATGCTGGTTTGGATTACTACAACCATAACCTTGATACCTCACCAGAATATTACGGCGACGTTATTACCACTCGCACCTATCAAAGTCGCTTAGATACGCTAACAAACGTACGTGCATCTGGGATGAAAGTGTGTTCTGGCGGCATTGTTGGAATGGGCGAACAAGCCACAGATCGCGCCGGTTTATTGCAACAATTGGCCAATTTAGAACAACATCCAGATTCGGTGCCAATCAACATGTTAGTCAAAGTGGCCGGTACGCCTTTTGAGAATATAGATGATCTTGACCCGCTTGAATTTGTGCGCACCATTGCTGTAGCCCGCATTATTATGCCTAAGTCGCGGGTGCGTTTATCTGCAGGACGAGAAAGCATGAGTGATGAACTTCAATCTATGTGTTTCTTTGCTGGTGCTAACTCTATTTTCTACGGTTGTAAGCTATTAACTACAGCAAACCCAGAAGAAAACGATGATATGAATTTGTTCCGTCGTTTAGGTTTGCACCCAGAACAAGGCCCACAAGCCCACATTGAAACAGATAACGCATTATTAGCCAAAGCTAACGCCATACAAGATAAGTCGACCAAGCAGTTTTTTGACGCAGCAGCGCTGTAATTTAGCATGACGTCATTAGGCCTGCCTGCGATTGGGAAACACCCAATAGCTTTAAGGATAAGTGAAAAGCTTGCTGAACTAAACGCAGCAGGTCTTTTACGCCAGCGACATGTGACAGCAACGTCGCAACAGTCTGTATTGATTGATTTTAGTCACAATGATTATTTAGGTTTAGCCCATGAACCAGCGTTAGCACAAGCACTTTACGACGGTGCAACAGTATATGGTGTGGGCAGTGGGGCATCACCGCTTGTAAGTGGTTATAGCCAAGCCCATGTGGCGCTGGAACAAGGTTTATGTGAGATTACCGGTCACCAAGCTTGTATGCTGTTTAGTTCAGGCTTTAGTGCCAATAGCGCGTTAATGAAAACCTTGTTTAACCCCGATGATACGGTCATTGCTGATAAATTGGTGCATGCCTCTGTCATTGACGGTTTAAAAGACAGCGGCAGCAAAATTAGCCGATTTTTGCATAACGAAATCAATAGCGCTGCACGCATTATTGAACGAAATCCCAATACCGCAGTGGTTACCGAGAGCGTATTCAGTATGGACGGCGACATAGCCCCCATTGTTGAGCTATCGGATTTATGTAAGCAACATGGCTGTTGGCTCATTGTCGATGATGCCCATGGTTTTGGGGTATTACCAAGCTCGTTTGTTAATGCCGATAATGTCGATATTCAAGTCGTCACCTTTGGTAAGGCGCTAGGCTGCCAAGGCGCCGCTATTTTAGCTTCCACAGAAGTGATTGATTACTTGGTTGCGACGTGTCGTGAGTATATTTACTCAACCGCTTTATCGCCAGCCAATGCTCAATTAGCATTAGCGGCAATTAATTGGCAACAAACTCACCCAGAATTATTGGAACAATTAACGGCTAATATTGCATTGTTTAGGCAACTCGCATTAGTAAATAAATTGAGTATTACGTCTTCTACTACCGCAATTCAACCGATTATGATCGGTGATAATCATCAGGTTATCGCTATTGCGCAGCAGTTAAAACAACGAGGTTTTTTAGTTGGTGCTATTCGTTCACCAACCGTGCCAAAAGGTCAGGCGCGTTTGCGGATTACTTTAAATGCACAGCATAAAGCCGCTGATATTCAATCACTTGTGAGCACTTTAACTCAGCTTATTCACCAATATAGTGATACTGACGCAAAGCTAGGTGCATTAGCGCCACAAACAGTGGCTAAATAAATCGTATCAATGAGACTCTCATGACGTTAGATAATCCAGTGGCAAGCAAATTTTCAATCGCCGCATCTCATTACAAGCAACATGATGTATTACAACGTATTACCGCTAAGCAATTATTAGACAATGCGCATCTATTTGGCACCTTACTTGATGTCGGTGCCGGTCCTGGTACGAGTTTTCATGCCTTTGATGTTAAGCAGGTCGTTGCGGTTGATATCGCTCATGGCATGCTTAAGCAATTAACCAAACAACACCCTGATTATTTACCGATATGCAGCGACGCACAGGCGCTTGGATTACAGAGTGCTTCCATTGACAGTATCTATTCTAATTTAGCCTTGCAATGGTGCCAAACGTTACCACAAGCATTTGCTGAGTTTCATCGAGTATTGCGACAAAATGGTGAGTGTCATCTTAGTGTAGTTGTTGATGGCAGTTTGGCTGAATTACAAACATTAGGCTTTAGAGTTAACCCATTTTATTCCGTATCGGCACTTAATGCCGCATTGAGTGCATCTCATACGACTGTGGATGATTGGCACAGCATTGATATCCATGTTGAGAGTATTAGCGTGTATTTTGATGATTTGCGCAGCTTGCTGTACTCAATAAAGGGGGTGGGTGCGTCGTTTGCTCAACAAGACGAAAACAATTCAACACAACATCAGCCACTCACAAAGCAACAATGGCAGCAACGCATCGTACTTGCAGAAACAATGCGTACCGATAAAGGCTTGCCATTAACTTATCAAATTGCGTATATCCGCGCCAAGCGAGGTTGAAACGATGTTGTACTTTGTGACAGGAACCGATACCGACAGCGGTAAAACCTTAGTTTCGGCTGCATTATTATCCAAGGCTCAAGGCCATAAATGTGGCTTTAAACCGATAGCATCAGGATGTATATCCACCGACGCGGGCTTACGCAACAGTGATGCCTTAATGCTAATAGCTCAGTCGAATATGGATTTACCGTATCAAGTGGTGAATCCTATTTGTTTTGAACCCGCTATAGCGCCGCACATTGCTGCCAAACAAACTAATCAAACATTAACGGCTCAACGTGTACTTGATACTATGTACCATCCCGCGATGTTAGATGCAGATTTCGCCTTGATAGAAGGTGCTGGTGGCTGGCGTTTACCACTAGGTAATGGTGAGTATTTATCTGAGACTGTTAAATTATTGCACGCCAAGCTACAACAAATTCAGCTGGTTCAAGGTCAACAGGCGATATCTCAGGTTGAGGTTATTTTAGTTGTAGGCATGAAACTAGGCTGTTTAAACCATGCGTTATTAACTCAAGAGGCTGTGTTGGCCGACGGATTGTCGATAGCGGGGTGGGTTGCTAATCAAGTGGACCCTGATATGGCTTTTATTGACGATAACCTCAACAGTTTACAGCAGATGATGCAGGGACCATTTTTAGGTTATGTGCCTCATTTAGCCAATGCAACAGCTGAACATGCCGCGAGTTATCTGCAATTACCGAAATAATTCGTAGTCGAAAATATTAAGCCCAACTTTGCCCGCAGTTAGCTTTTCAGTATGAGCAGGCAAAAGCGGGCGATCAATCAATTGATATTACCAGAATGATTAGTTTGCGATTGGCATCACTCTATTACGACCTAAGCGTTTTGCTTCGTACAGTAACTTATCGGTTGCTTCAATTAATTGCGATACATTTTGCTTAGGTTTCCATTCAGCAACACCAAAAGATGCGGTTATCGAATCAATAACCTTGTCACTGCGTCTGTCTTTGACACTGAGTTTTTCGAGCGCTCTGCGAATGCCTTCAGCTAATTGTCTAGCAACTCTAAACTGACTACTTGGCACAATAATGGCGAACTCTTCACCACCAAAACGGTACAATTTAATTCCGTCACGGCAGGCTTCTTGGATCCGTTTCGCAACGGTTTTTAGGACTAAATCACCAAGTTGATGACCAAAATTATCGTTGAAGGTTTTAAAGTGATCAATATCAATTAAAATCATGCAGGTACCCGCAGGGGCTGAACTTATTTGCGCTTCAATGTCAGTGTTAAATGCACGGCGATTTAACACATTGGTTAGGGCGTCAAATAGCATGTCTTTTTCAGATTCAGCTAAACGAGTTTTGAGAGTATCAATCTCTGATTGAGCTTTTTGGAGTTGTTCGGTAAAACTCACGGTACTAGAACGGATGCTGGAAGATTCTTTAACGATATTTCTAATAATACCAATCACTTGCTCGAGAGAGAAACCTTGATTTTCAAGGTCGCTTAATTTTTTAAAATCTTTATCAATTTGATTTTGAAATGTCTCAGTGTCCAAATTAGTATCTTTGAGTGACTGAGATAACTCACATACCATAGCATCAAGGTTCTTACGCATGTCGCGCACATCTAGCTCAACCGGATCAGCCACATGTTTACGATATAACAATTCGCTGGTCACTGGTGAACAGGTTTGATTTTGTTTTACTGCAGTATCTAACTCTTGATTAAGTAACGGGTTTTGTTCACCCACGTAAGCATACCAAAGCGCGTAGTTTGTTGGTGTTGTGGGTATTCTATATTTTAACATTAACGGAACAGCTTTTTTCAAATTGGCTGCAGCGGTTTGCAGTAGAGTGTTCGACATTAAGTGCCTCATGATCCGGGCTAAGGAAAGACTTTAAAAAATCTACAATTGAAGTAAATATAACAATAATAGCAGAGTTTGTACCATGATATTATAGTGATACAAATAACAAAAAAGCATCCGAAGATGCTTTTTTAGTGACTTGAATCATATTAAAAAACGTAAGAGACAGCAAACATTGGGCCAGTAAAGCTGTAGTTTATATTGTAATCAAAAGTACGCTGTTCAATATTACCGACATTACGTGTTTTTTCGATTGTGACATCAACATCATAATAGTTGTAAGCCAGTTTTAATGACCAATTATCGCAAACCTTAGCTTCAACACCTAAACGGATATCGATAAGTGATCCATCTACATCATCATATTTGATAGCAAAATATTGGGCGTGAGCATCAAATGTCCAACCAGGATAAAATTCGTAAGAGCCGTAAAGGCCAATGTCTGGTAGAGGCGCCGTTAGAGTATCGTCTATCACTTCAGGTGTTGCTACTGCATCGTTGCATAAACTGGTTAAGGTTGAGTCTGGCACGCAAATACCGATAGTGCCTTTAAAAGCGGTTTCGATAAACATGGTATGTATACCAACGGATACTCCAACAGCGTAGTGAGTTCCTTGCCATATGTCATAACCATAGCCAATTCGCAGAATATCAATATTGAGTTCGGTATTCAGTTTGGCGCCAGTTTCAATCAGGTAGTCTTTTCCATCAATATCTTCAAGAATAAAATCTTCTGATACCGTTTCAGTGTCTGCTTTGCGATCCAACGACTTCCAATCAATATAAATACTATGGCGTTGGTTAAAAGAGAATGTGAATTCAAAGTAGGGTAAGTATTGCTCTTCAGCAAGTAGCAGTTCATCTTCAAAGTCTACCGGGAATGTTCCGCCTGTTTTAGGGTTTGTAGCGATGAAGTTTGAATCTGAATTAGCATAAAACATACCGATATCAAGGGTATATTTATCGGTAACTGTTGAGTTGTTAGTTGATAGCTCCGTTTCTGCCGCAGCAGTTCGAGTACCTAATATCAACAACACTATACAAATAAAAGATCTTATCATTGAAACTCCGCATTTATTATTTTTTCTATATCACAGGATATGCGTCTTCATATGATGCTTTTGTCGAATTTAATACCTAACCTATTCAGCGCTGATATCCCAAATAAGGATTATCAAAATGCGCAGCCATAAACATTAAGTTAAAATAAAAACGACAAACTGTTCAGTGCATATACTAGCATCTTGCTACTAAATGTGAAGTATTTGTATAGAATTATTGCGCTAAATCAAGTTTTCGTTAATAGCTTGAACTCAACGGTGTAAAAACAACCATTCCAGCGAAAAGTCAACACGGATAAAGGTGCCAGAGCATTGGCGTAGCTGCGGTGGGTGACAAAAATGTGACAGAACAAAAAAAGTAGAGCAGGATGTTGACTCTACTTTTACTAAACATGTAACAAATATGTTACATGTTTAATGTGGTGACTTTAGCCGTTGAAAGATAGTTTATTCTGACTCATCGGTGTCAGAAGCATCTTCTTCTACATCGTCAAATTCAATTTCAACTTTAGAGCTTGCTGGCGCGTGAATTGTCCCAACAACAGCATAAAATGGTTTGCCTTTTGCTAGACGACAATATTTAGACCACAATAGCTCCATTGGTGTTGTTGCAGGTTTTTTACCCTGTAAAACGTTAACAAATTGGTCTTCGTCAACATGACAAGGTAACTGCGAGCCATCGGCTAAATTTTTCATTGCTTGACCGTGTTGTTCAAGCAACTCAGCTTCCTTATTGGTAAAATCACCACAACGTTTAAATCCTTTTGGGAAATTCACGTCATCATAGAAGCGTTTAGTAGATTGAAAACTGTTGCTATGACCATTGGTGTTAGCATCAATACCTTGTTTTGCATTGATAAATGATTGCTGAGACATGGCTAATACCTTCTAGATTATGAGATATAAAGATTTGCAACTGGAGTATTGGCTAGTATTATCATTTTTTAAATCAAAATATTTTGTCCTTAATGGTAAAGAATTTTTATGGATACAGATTTATTAAAAACCTTCTTAGAAGTGTCCCGTACTCGACACTTTGGTAAAGCGGCTGAAAATCTATACCTCACTCGAAGTGCTGTCAGTTTTAGGATAAAGCAATTAGAAAATATTCTGGGTATAGAGTTATTTGAACGCTTACGTAACAACATTCAACCAACTCCGGCAGGTGAAAGAATGCTCGGCCATGCTGAGGCCGTGCTTAACGCCTGGGAAAGAGCAAAACAAGATATTATTTTAAATCAGCAGCACAGTGCTCAGTTAGCGTTGTCGGCTGGCGATAATATTTGGGATGCTTTTTTACAAGGTTTTTTACAGCCATTACATTTAGGCTTGGAAGGAGTGGCTTTAAGAACGGATGTGTTACCTGCAGCAGTAATGACTCGTCAACTTATTGAACGAACCTTAGATATTGCGATTACGTTTGATCCTCCAAAGCTTGATGGCGTTATATTAGTAAAGCTTGCTGAAGTAAAATTGTATTTAGTCTGCAAACAAGCAGGCGTTAAGCTTACTCAAACACCTACTTTACCTTATATAAAAGTAGATTGGGGCACTGCCTTTAATATCACTCATGCTCAGGATTTTACCATGTTACCTTTGCCGGTATTACATACAAGTTCTGCTCGTATGGCGTTGGACTTTATACTTAATAACGGTGGATGTGCATTTTTGCCTGAAGCACTCATACAGCCTTATTTAGATAACGGGACTCTGTATGTTGTCGATGATGCAAAATGTATCCATCGGCATGTGTATGCTGCTTATTGGGCTGAAAATGAAAGACTTGCTTATATTGAACAAGCCATTTCAATTTTGACTACCGCTAAGCACACTGAATGATATTCGTCTGGCTGTTATTAAAACAGTAATGGCCAAATAACGATGCCCCAAGTGATGGCACATAATACTAAACTGATAAAGACTGCTGCAGAAGCAATGTCTTTTGCCTGACCACTGAGTGGATGGATCTCATCACCAATCCGATCAACTACCGCTTCAATAGCGGAGTTCAACAATTCTACAATCAATACAATTAACACAGTCATGATAAGCAAAATACGATCAGTACTACTGATATTGAGTAGTAGTGCAATAGGTAGCATTAGGCAAGCAAGCACGGTTTCTTGTCTGAATGCCGCTTCATTTTTCCACGCTGACTTTAGCCCTAGCATTGAAAATCCTGTCGCTCGAAATACGCGTTTTAGACCATGATTGTTCTCTGGTTTCATTTTGCTCATTATCTTTTTGATGTTCATTCCGTAGATTGTAACATTCTGTTCATATGCATTCAGCGGTTATTTCGGTCTTATGATGTGCTGTAGAGCAGAAAAAACATTTATCGTTGTGCTGATATCTGCCCTCATCATGCATCGATTTATATCAAAATAAGCCCGACCAATGAATGGATAATTCTTCTGTTTGTACTAGGCTCACTTAACATTACAGATAATCATTTTAAACAGGCGTAAGTCTTTCGTCACGAATGGCAGGTGTTATAACAGAGTTTTGAGCGGTATTGCTCGGAAGTGACTTGATGCCCAATACAGTAAACACTTGAGGCATTGAAATAAATTTTTGAACGAAAATGAAAAAACACTAAATGGATTTAACTTTTAGCAAGGATTGCATATGCGTAAGCTACCGTATCTTTTTATTTTGGTAATTATTTCACTGCATTGTTTTACGATAAAGAGTGAAGTGTTATCAATACCTCCTATTCAGTTGGCAACAAAATATCAACAAGATATCGACGTCACTGAATACTTAGTCAGCGAGAAGCTTGATGGTGTTCGAGGCTACTGGGATGGCAGTAACATGCTGACTCGCAGTGGCCGAAAAGTGGCATTACCTGCGTCGTTTACCCTTGGTTTTCCTGATACTGCCATTGATGGTGAACTTTGGTTAGGTCATAACCGTTTCGAAGATATTTCAGCATTGGTTCGACGTCAGCAAGTACCTGATAAAGAGTGGCAGGAAGTTAAGTTTATGATGTTTGATTTATCGCGGCATTCAGGCTCTTTTATTGAACGCTACTTAGCGATGAAAATGTTGGCAGAACAAACGGCCTCCATACATTTACAGGTCATTAAGCAGGAGCCAGTGGCTTCAACTGAAGCTCTGTTTACATTGCTTGATTCCATCGTTAATGCTGGTGGTGAAGGATTGATGTTACATTATCAGCAAGCGCATTATGCAGTCGGCCGCAGTGAGTATATTGTTAAGCTCAAACCCAAATATGACGCTGAAGCTGTAGTGATTGGTCATACAGAAGGTAAGGGTAAGTATCGAGGTAAGCTAGGTGCGTTAATTGTAAAAACACCTGCGGGGATAGTGTTTAATATCGGCAGTGGTTTAAGCGATAAACAACGAGAAAATCCACCTTTAGTCGGTTCTACCATTACTTATCAATATTTAGGCTTAACTCAAAAAGGGACGCCAAGATTTGCTACTTTTCTGCGACAAAGACCACCGCAATAACGCTTCAAAATTGCTGGCATGTTGCGTTGCGTATCATTGTATAATTAATGGTAAAACTAAATGTAGAACTACAATGGGTAATGATCCTAACTTCGGTTAAGACTTTGGCAACATAATTAAGTGATGGTATAAAACTGGAGATAATGGCGGTTATTAATGATCGATGATAAATATCTTTTAAATGTTCGCTCGGTGTTGTTTGTCTGTATGGGCAATATTTGCCGTTCGCCGACTGCAGAGGCAGTGTTTAGGCAACAAATGAAACGTCACTCGCTTCAACTTGATATCGATTCTGCAGGGACTATTGCTTATCATCAAGGGCATGCTCCAGATAGTCGCAGTATTATTGCAGGCAACAAGCGCGGACTTGATTTTTCAGGAATGAAAGCTCGGCAGGTTATCGATGCTGATTTTGAACGATTCGATTTAATTTTAGCGGCAGACTTTGCCAATTTAAATGATTTGAAAGACAGGTGTCCTGTCCATTTACGATATAAATTACAGTTGATATTAAGCTATGGTGATTCGTTAGTCGAAGAAGTGCCTGACCCATATTATGGTGGTGAGCGAGGATTTGAGATGGTTATCGATTTGCTTGAGGCCAGTTTAATGGCATTGGCGATTAAGTTAGCTAAACGTTGAAATATAATCAATTAACTAAGGAGATTTAACTAAGGCTACTTATCTAGGTTAATTAATTATGGTTACTTAATTCAGGCTACTTAAGCATGGTTACTTCATTCAGACTACTTAAGCATGGCAGTTCATTCTGGATAATAAGTGCTAGGCCGGCATTGATGTTGACGACCTAGACTTTTTCGGCTTAATCGTTATAACGTTTACCGGATCGTTTAAGTTTCTCTTGCTCTATTTTCTGCTGTTTAATGAGTTCTTTCTCAGCTAATTTACGTGCAACTTCCTCTTTTTCTACTTCAGCCATCGCTGGGGTTTCAAGGCTTAATAGTCCGATTTTCCCTGAGCGGTATTCATGTAGTAAGAGTTCAGATACTTTATGGTAATCAACTCGTGCGCCAGGGCGAAGTGCTCCGCGGGAACGACTGATAGCTTCGAGTAATTCGATATCGCTGGCGGGTAGCGATTGAAGCTTATAACGTTCGCAAATTTCGTCGGGATAGGCTTTAAGGAAATAGCCAGCAGCAAACATTGCCACATCTTCGTATTCCATAGCGGTATCTTTAATTGCACCGGTGACAGCAAGGCGATAGCTACTGGCTTCATTATCCACCTTTGGCCATAAAATGCCCGGAGTATCCGACAGTACGATTCCGTTACGTAAGTTAATACGTTGCTGACGTCTTGTGACTGCAGGTTCATTACCTGTTTTGGCTATAGTGCGACCCGCTAAGGTATTAATAATTGTAGATTTACCAACATTAGGAATACCCATGATCATGGTGCGGATGTCTTTTTCCATAATGTCACGGTGTGGCACCAGTTTACGGCAAAGATCAGGAATGCTTTTTACCATACTAGGTTGTAAACTTGTGATTGCTGATGCCTGAACGCCTTGTTCACGTTCTAGGTATTCAATCCATTGGGCGGTAACCTTAGGATCGGCTAAATCAGATTTATTAAGTAATTTAATGCAGGGTTTATCACCACGTAGTTGTGACACCATCGGATTTTCACTGCTGTATGGAATACGTGCATCGAGCACTTCAATAACGAGATCCACTTGAGGCATTGCCTCCTCGATCTCTTTACGTGCTTTGTGCATGTGTCCTGGATACCACTGAATTGCCATGATGTTGCCTTATAAACCGGAGAGTAAATACAATAAATACAAAAGTGATATTCTACCTCGTTAGCAGATTAAATGCATAAAAAAAGCGCCCGAAGGCGCTTAGTATCATTGCTAAATGAAGCATTAATGTTTAAATAACGCCTAATTCACGTAATCTTTCCTGTAAATAGCTGTCAGCGGTATAACGCTCTGATAACACGACTTCTGGATTAGGATGCAAAAACAGCGGTAATGAAATCCGTGATTTGGTTTTGTCTGCCCCTTCAGGGTTGATTACCCTATGTGATGTCGAAGGGAAATAGCCACCCGATGCTTCTTGCAACATGTCACCGATGTTAATAATGATGCTGCCAAAATCGCTAGGTACGTCAATCCATTCACCGGTTTTGGTTTTCACTTGTAATCCAGGTTCATTTGCTGCAGGTAATATAGTGATGAGGTTAATGTCCTCATGCGCTGCAGCGCGGATAGCGCCCATTTCTTCATCACCTTTCATTGGTGGATAATGTAAAATCCGCAACAAGGTTTGTTGGCTTTGTGCAATCATGTCTGGTAGTGGAATCGTATATTTTGCCGCAACATCTGCAGGTGTATATTTTTCAATCCAACTGAGTAATTCCGCAGCTAGGGTGTTGGCATGTTCATAATATGCAAGAATATTGGATCTAAGTGAATCAGGAATACGGCCCCAAGGATACACATGATAATATTCTTTGATATCTTTTACATTGTTACCTTTGGCTGTTTCAGAAATCGATGCAGGAAAAAATCCATCGTGTGTTTCTGACTTGAACAAAAAGTCATGTTTTTGTTCAGATTGGAAAAAGTTGTACCACTCTTTATAAATGTCTTCGACAAGTTGCTTTTGAATAGGGTGATTCGATAGTACCCCAAAACCTGTTTGTTGAAGCGATTCAACAAAGCGCTCAGCGCTATCTGGTGCTAAGTAATCAATTGTATTTAGTTTCATTATATTTTCTTATTAGTGTGTTGACCCACTGCTAATGGTAACCTTAGTCACACTTTGTCGCAATTCTTTGCGTGTCTTCATGTTGTATTGGTTGAACTGATACTGCGGATCTCACGTATCCTTTGTTAATATTTGCGACAAACAACTCAATGAGAGCCGACAATGAATAATTTAACCGAATTTGAAAAATATGTAATTGAACAAAAAGGTACAGAACGGCCTTTCAGCGGTGAATATGTTGATCATGATGCGCAAGGCGTTTATTTATGTAAAAAGTGCCATGCACCTCTTTATAACAGTGAACATAAATTTAATGCACATTGTGGCTGGCCTGCATTTGATGATGAAATCGAGGGCGCAGTAGAACATACTCCTGATGCTGATGGTCATCGAACCGAAATCACCTGTGCACAATGTGGCGGTCATTTAGGTCATGTGTTTGAAGGCGAGCATTTAACGGATAATAATGTTCGTCATTGTGTTAATTCAGTATCGATGATTTTTAAATCCCGTGATGAGTTAGCGCAATCAAGTTCGGCGGTAGCTTGTTACCAAAAGGCCACTTTTGGCGCTGGGTGCTTTTGGTGTGTTGAGGCTATTTTTGCTCAACTTAATGGCGTACACAGTGTTAAATCAGGTTATTGTGGCGGTGAAGCAAAAGATGCAAATTATGACGCAGTGTGTTCTGGTAAAACAGCTCATGCAGAAGTGGTTCATATTGAATTTGACCCTGCGGTTATTCAATTTGACACCTTACTTAGCGTACTATTTGAAAGCCACGATCCGACCACACTTAATCAACAGGGTAATGATAAAGGGCCACAGTATCGTTCAGCTATTTTTGCCCATAATAGTGAACAAGTAGATGCTGCAAACCGATTTATTCATGCGTTAACTGAACAACAACTTTGGCCTAGGCCGATAGTGACCGAAATCAGTGCGTTTGACACATTTTATCCTGCTGAAAATTATCATGATGACTACTTTGCAAAGCATGGTGAACAACCTTATTGCCAATTAGTGGTTAAGCCTAAATTTGATAAAGTCATGAGTCAATTTGCAGATAAGCGTAAAGTGTAAACTAAATTTTTTGCTCTTGTATTAGGGCTAAGCATAATAAAAAAGGGGTGATTGAATATTCAATCACCCCTTTTTTATATCAATTCCATTAATTATGTGCTCAATCAGAGCCTCTCAGGTTTTCCAGTTTGAGGCGCATTGTTGAAAGAATGGTTGTTCCCTTGTAAAACAATGCAACAAAGAAATGGAAAGCCTGAGTAACTCCCGCTGAATGACCAGATAATTATTGGAATTTGTATTATGTCCGTTTAGTCTAATTTATCGTCGGCCACTTTGTTGTGCAGATCTTCAATAAGGTACATTTCAACCAAATCAAGTGCTTTAGGAGTAGGGCTTTACAATCTTGGCTTAAGTGACGTAAATGCAGACGTTTCCCCGCAACCACATAACGTTCAGCTAAAGTATCGATAGCCTCTAATGTTGAATGATCTGCCACTCGTGAATTTTGAAAATCAATAATCACATCTTAGTTATTATTTTCAGCATCAAATAATTCAAGAAAATTAGCCTCTGAGCCAAAGAATAATGGCCCATTTAAGCGATATATTTTCCAGCCATTTGTGTCTTCATTTATGTCAATGTTGATGTGTTTTGCATGTTGCCATGCAAACACCAAAGCAGATACGATAACACCAACAAACACAGCAAAAGCCAAATCGGTAAATGCCGCTATACCGTGTTCAATCACTAATGACACCATGACTACTGCCATAGCACCTGTAGCGCCGGAAATCATACCTGGTCGCCCGCCAATTAATGCGGTGATTAAACCCATAATGAAGGCAGCGTATAGTCCTACCATAGGTTCAACATGGGCGACGAACGCAAAGGCAACTGCTTCTGGGATTAGGCTAACGCCACGGTTAATCCTGACAAAATATCGGCTTTACTACTACTTGTTTTATGGCGAATGAGATCGAATATTTATCCTCTGGTTTTGTTTGTAAGTTAATAAAAATGGGGATTATTTCAACAAAAAAGACTTGATTTTTGGAACTGTGATGATATCAATCCAATGAGGCTATTTTTTGAGTTTTCTATTAATATTGTCAATAAAAAAGCCATGCTAAGCATGGCTTTATAAATAATGGGGGGCTAGTTAGCCCCTTATTATCGTTACTCTCCAGGGCGAGTCATATCAGCAGATGCACTGTTATTCTTTGCTACTTTTGGAGTGTTGCTTTCAGTTGCTTGCGCTTCATAAGTACGCCCTTGAGGTACAGCTTTCTGCTCACGTACATCGACCGTAGGTTTAGTCGTGTCAGATGACACCATAGAACCAAAGCGACTTGTTTTTACAGGTGCTTTTATCGACGGTGCAACTTCAGCTGCAACCGTGGCTGCTATTGCCGCCGTGACGTCTTTTACCACTTCAGGTTTAGCTTGGCGCACAATTGCAGCAGGCTTAGCCATTGGCGCAGATGAATTGGCCGCAACCGATTTATCTTGCTTGCTAGTTAACGCTGCGGTTTTTTCAGTTTCAATAGATGTTGTTTCAGTCACTGTCGCTACCGGTGCTTGTTTAGCTTCAACATCAACGGTTGTTTTAGCAACTTCTACTTCAGCTTTAAGTTCAGGGGCCTCAGGTGCTTTTACTGCTTGAGGTGCCTCCTTTATTTCTACTGGCATTTCAGTTATTTCAACATTAACCGCTACAGCATCAGCTTTGTTAGCTTCTGTCTCTACTGCTTCAACCGGCTTAGTAACGGGTTCAGCAGGTGTATTAACGACTTCAGCAATTGCTTCACCTTCAATATCTGGAGTCTTCGCTTGAGCTCTAGCTTGTTCAGCGTCTAATTGCTTTTCTAGCTCATCATTAGGTGTGAAAACGGCTGGTTGAGTAGAGCCCGTTTCATCATCACGACGACGGCGTTGACCTGCTGCACGTAAGTGGCGCGGGCTACGACGGCTACGACGTTGACCTTCACGGCCTTCAGCTTCGCTGTCTGATGTAGCATCGTCAGCGTTCGAGCTTGACTCATCCGTTTCAGTTACAACGTCAGCAACTACCGTTTCAGTGACAGTATTAACACCTGCTTGAGTTGCTTCTGTTTTTACTTCAACGATATTAGTTGTGTCAGCTTCAACGGGTGCAGTAATGGTAACATTTGTTACTTCAGCTACTGGATCAGTTGCTTGGTCTGTACCATTTTCTGTTGGTGCTTCAACCGTTTGTTCAGTCTTCTCTTTACGAGGTTGACGACGACTGCGTGGCGCTCTAGTTTCTGATGTTTTTTCTTCAGCTACTTTTGACTCTACCGCTTTAGGTTCTGATGTCATTACCTCAACTGATTGCTCAGTTGATTTATTATCATTAACATCGGTTGGTGGTAATGTTTCACTCTGTTCGCTTTCAATACGCACTTTACGACGTAAATTACGACGCTGGCGACGCTCACGAGCAGCTTCTTGTTTTGGAGATTTTTCCGTAGCAACTTTAGGCTCTGTTACTTTAGCCTCTGTTGCTTTGGTTTCATTGACAGGCAATGGCTTGTCAACTTTCTCAGTTCTCGGTTTGTTTTTGGCGTTGTCATCTTGAACCGTATTTCTGCTATTACGTTCATTACGCTTATTCTGAGGACGAGCTTCTGTGCTGTCTTTTGATTTATCGCTGTCATTTCGCTGACGACGACTATCATTGCGTTTGTCATTACGGTTAGTGCTGTCGTTACGAGTGTCATTACGACGTGTATTACGACGGGTGTTAGTTTGAGCCGTTTCTTTAGTTGGTTCAGCAGCTTTGGTATCTTTAACCTCAGCTTCATTACCGGAAAATAAGGCGCTAATTGCTGAGATCATTCGAGTGAAGAATCCTGGCTGATTAGACGTTGCCACTGGAGCGACATTTGCAGGTATTGCTTGTACTGTATCTTCAGCGGCTTTTTGTGGAGCAGTAAAGCCTTTTAATGCAGGCTCAGGAGACGCTGCACGCTCAAGCTTACGAGGCTCATACAATTTTGCGACGGGTTGTTCTACTCGTTTATAGCTAGATTCACTGACTTCATCATCACTCTTACGTCGCACAACGCGGTAATCTGGTGTTTGCATGTGTGCATCTGGGATGATGTAAACTTCAACTTCGTGACGTTCTTCGGTAATACGAATTGCTTTACGTTTCTCGTTTAATAAGAACGCAGCAACATCAACCGGTACAATCGCTTCGATTTGTGTTGTGTTCTCTTTAATGGCTTCTTCTTCCATTAAACGTAAAATCGATAGCGCTAATGATTCAGTACTGCGAATAGTGCCTTGGCCATGACAACGAGGACACAAGTGAGCTGCTGATTCTTCTAACGATGGACGCAGACGCTGACGCGACATTTCCATTAAACCAAAGCGAGAAATACGACCTAATTGCACACGAGCACGGTCATGGTGTACTGCATCACGTAAACGATTTTCAACTTCACGCTGATGACGAACAGGTGTCATATCGATAAAGTCGATAACCACTAAACCGCCTAAGTCACGTAGACGTAATTGACGAGCAATTTCATCCGCAGCTTCAAGGTTAGTGTTGAGTGCTGTTTCTTCAATATCGCCGCCTTTAGTTGCACGGGCTGAGTTGATATCGATCGACGTTAATGCTTCTGTCGGGTCAATAACAATTGATCCGCCTGAAGGCAAACGCACTTCACGTTGGAACGCTGACTCGATTTGAGACTCAATTTGAAAGTGAGTAAACAACGGTACTTCTGAGTCATATAGCTTTACACGTTCTACAAAATCGGGGCGAACTAAACCAATGTGCAATTTAGCTTCTTCGAAAATACGTGGGTGATCGATAAGGATCTCACCCACATCGCGACGTAAGTAGTCACGAATAGCGCGAACAATCACGTTGCTTTCTTGATGAATTAAGAATGGTGCGGCTTTACTTTGAGCAGCTTCTTGAATAGCGTCCCAATGATGTTGTAGTACTTTTAAGTCCCACTTTAGCTCTGTTGATTCTTTGCCTACACCAGCAGTTCGCACAATCAAGCCCATACCATTAGGTACTTCTAGCTCAGCCATTGCTTCTTTGAGTTCGGTACGTTCATCACCTTCGATGCGACGAGAAATACCGCCAGCACGAGGGTTATTTGGCATTAATACTAAATAAGAGCCTGCAAGACTAATAAAGGTAGTTAGTGCAGCGCCTTTGTTGCCACGTTCTTCTTTATCGATTTGAACGATGACTTCTTGGCCTTCTTGTACCACTTCTTTAATGTTTGGGCGGCCTTGGAATGAATAACCTTTAGGGAAGTATTCGCGACCAATTTCTTTGAGGGGTAAAAAACCATGACGATCTGCACCGTAATCAACGAATGCGGCTTCAAGTGACGGTTCTACTCGAGTGATTTTACCTTTATAGATATTTGATTTTTTCTGTTCGTGACCTGGACTTTCAATGTCTAAATCATACAGTTCTTGCCCATCAACTAGGGCTACGCGCAACTCTTCTGATTGAGTTGCATTAATTAACATACGTTTCATGATGACGTGATTCTTCTAAATGAGGTCATCAAACAACACGATTTTTTCTGCATTACGGGCCTGAATTAATCGGTATAACCTCACGGCTAGATCCAGGCAATTAGGTGCTCATTACTGTAAAACGCAGTCACTGCGTGTCGCATCCTATTTATGGCTTATTTTCTAATGTTTACAAAAACAAGGAATTGGTTGACTAACAACCAACCCCATAAATTATGGTATTTTAATCCGTTAATGCCCAAGTCGAATCGGTTTGTTTGATAACAAGCTAAAATGTTGTTCGAATTTGGGGCGATTTACTACAGTTAAATTGAAATCTTTATTCAAAACTTACGGTTTAATTGCACAAACGGTTTTTGTCGTTTTTTAATTAATACAATTTGCAAATCAATGAGTTGCTACCGATTAGGTTCATTTTTTTAACTGCTAGTGTTTCGCATTTGGTCAAAGTTGTGAACACTTTATCCACTGTTTACTCTCAACCTGTGGGCAAATATAGCAACAAACGTTATTTTCAGCAATCAAAAGCCTATATTCTTTCATGTATTTATTTCAAGTCTGATGCGGCAATAGCCAATCATTTGCAAGATAAGGTACACTATTGGGGTTATCACTATATGGCGCATCATGAATACTGAAACTACCCCCCAAGTTGAATACGTGACTATCGACGAAGATCATTTTGAACAACGAATCGATAATTTTCTGCTAACTAAATTAAAAGGTGTTCCTAAAAGCATGATCTATCGGATTGTGCGCAAAGGGGAAGTGCGGGTAAATAAAAAACGCATCAAGCCTGAATACAAATTACAAATTGGTGACATCGTAAGAGTACCGCCTGTTCGTGTTGCCGAAAAAGACAATCGCAAGGCACCATCTCCTAATTTATCCAGAGTGTCACAGCTTGAAGATCGTATTATCCATGAAGATAATCATCTTATCGTGTTAAACAAGCCTGCTGGTATTGCTGTGCATGGTGGCAGCGGTGTCGATTATGGTGTGATTGAAGGATTACGCTCACTGCGACCACAGCAAAAGTTTTTAGAGCTAGTGCATCGATTAGATAAAGATACCTCGGGTGTGTTGCTTGTGGCCAAGAAGCGAAGTGCACTAAAGTATTTACATGAGCAATTGCGCAGTAAAACCATGCAAAAAGATTATTTAGCGTTGGTGCGTGGTGAATGGCAAGCAAGTGATAAAGTGGTTAAAGCACCGCTATTAAAAATTACCTTAAAGTCGGGCGAGAGAATCGTTCGGGTTAACAAAGAGGGTAAAGAGTCAGAAACCCGTTATAAGATCATGCAGCGTTACCAAGGGTGTACTTTAGTTAAGGCGAGTCCTGTTACAGGGCGAACCCATCAAATACGAGTACATTGTCAGTATGCAGGCCATGCAATTGCTTGTGATGATAAATACAGCGAGCAACAATTTGACGACAGCATGCGTGCTTTAGGGTTAGACCGTCTGTTTTTACACGCGGCTGAACTTAAATTCACTCATCCAGAAAATGATGAAATCATGCAAGTTAAAGCGCCTTTAGATCCAGTGTTATTGAGCACTCTTGATAAATTGAAGAGAGTATAACACCCACAGATATGTGCAAATGAAGTAGGGCATGATATTGAACATTAAAGATAAAACTTATGAACTAGTCATTTTCGATTGGGATGGCACGCTAATGGATACCGTAGGTAAAATAGTGTCTTGTATGCAAGATGTAGCACAAGAATTAATTTTACCTATACCCTCTGAGCAACAAATTAGAGATGTCATAGGCTTATCTTTACCTAAAATCATGCCGATTTTATTTGCTGGTCACCAAAACCATCAACAGATTATTGATTGTTATCGACGTCATCATTTTGCCAATGAGCAGCCTACACCTCTATTTGAGGGGGTAGAGTCGCTCATTATTAATCTACATGCGGCTGGTTATCAATTAGCTGTGGCGACGGGTAAAGGACGAGATGGTCTAGACAAGGTATTAGCATTAACAGGCTTAGGACAGTATTTTCATGCGACGCGTTGCGCTGATGACGCTAAGAGCAAGCCACATCCTGAGATGCTGCATTCATTATTGAGATATTTTGATGTTGCTGCCGATAGAGCCGTCATGATTGGTGATTCTATTCATGATTTAACCATGGCCAATAATGCTGGCATGGCGAGTATTGGTGTGAGTTACGGCGCACATAATGAAGCTAGATTAAAAACGTTAAATCCACGCGCGATTGTCGACCAACCATCGGCGATACATGACTATGTTTAATTATTGTGGGTGATGTATTGCCAGATGTGTAATGCAGCGTTGAATATAAGTGTTCGACGCTGCATTACATACGCTTTATATGTTGCTTAGCTTATCTCGGTGTTACACCTGTTATCGTTCCCACATTAAGCGCAAACACCATTACCTTCATCAATGCACCTTTTTAGATTCGGTATCGACCTTATATTCGATATTAGTATTCGATATTAATATTCGTTGATTGGGCATTCGGCTGCTGTACTAAGAACATCTACACCGTGTTGTGAGAGTAAATCAATCAGCTTAATTAATGGTAGTCCAATTAAGCTATTTGGGTCGTCACCTTCTAAACGGCTAAATAAGGCAATACCTAACCCTTCGCATTTAAAACTCCCCGCGCAATATAGTGGCTGCTCTGCATCGACGTAATAGCGAATTTGCGCCGTAGATAAGTGTTTAAAATGAACCGTAAACGGTTCAACACAAGATATCATTTGTTGATTGGCACTATTGAATACAGCAAGACCTGTATAAAAAGTAATTGCTTGACCAGATGCTGAGCTTAATTGAGCTATCGCATTGTCTACAGTATAAGGCTTACCGATAATTTGACCGTTAATCAGCGCGACTTGATCGGAACCAATAATTAATTGCGGCACAGATGTTTGATCAATTAAGTTCGCGCCAGCTAATGCTTTTTGCTCGGCTAAGCGCTTAACCAATGCTAATGCTGTCTCATCTTTTATTGGGGTTTCATCAATATCTGGGTTAACACAACTAAAAGGCAGCATTAATTTTTGCAATAGTTGTTGACGAAAAGGTGAGGTTGACGCAAGTACAAGATTGAATTTCATTGGTTTTGTTTCATTATTTATTGGCTAATAACAGAATATTAGTCAGTTTACTGTATTCATCTATGCAAATGGATCATTTTTCTCGAGTAATGCTTGTGTGATGGGGTTGGGTTCGGTAAAATTTACCAACTTTCAAATTCAATGCCGGATTTAAAGAGTACCTAAAGTTCCTTGTTAGGTGAGGTTACCGTATTTTTACGGAAATTTTCTTTGACTCCAGCGTTTTCAAACTATAATATGCGCGCCTTATGCAAACAGTAAAGATACCGGTTTCAATTGATCCTATACGCGCTGCCTCTAGCGGCCTTCGATATGAAGGTACCATTTTAGGTAAGCAACTTAAGCGATTAAGCGAGTTATGTGCCGGCGACTGTTCCGACGTAGTTGTGTCGTTGGAATGTGGCGTCGATTTACAGGGGATAGTCTACCTTCGCGGGAAGGCTGTGACGGAGCTCACTCTGCTATGTCAACGTTGCATGACACAATTTACTACTGAGGTTACGGTCGACTTTTGTTTTAGTCCTTGTAAGACTGAGGCAGAAATCGATGAGCTCCCGGATGCGTATGATCCAATTGAGTGTAATGAGATTGGTGAAGTACGTCTGCATCAATTGATTGAAGATGAATTGATAGTCGCTATGCCTATCATCCCGATGCACGATGATAATAGTTGTAAGTCTGGATCGAAAGATATAGTTGTAGGCGAGATCGAACCCGCTCATGAGGAGCGTCCAAATCCGTTTGCAGTGTTAGAAAAACTGAAGAGCAAGTAATCGTAGGAGACAGGTCCAATGGCTGTACAACAGAATAAAAAATCACGTTCAAAGCGCGGCATGCGTCGTTCACATGATTCATTGAGCACTGCTCAATTATCAGTAGACGCAACTAGCGGTGAATTACATCTACGTCACAACGTGACTGCTGATGGTTTTTACCGCGGTAAAAAGGTTATCAACAAGTAATTTGTTGATTATCTGATGACAAATCTGACGCTTGCGTTAGATGCGATGGGGGGCGATCACGGTCCCCACGTGACAGTGCCTGCAGCGATGCAGGCACTGAAATTTCATACCTCTTTAAATATTATTTTGGTTGGTAATAAAACCGAAATAGAAAAATACCTTCCCCAAGCTCACTCAGCTGATTTATCCAGAATTGAAATAATCCACACTACTGAAGTCGTGACAATGTGCGATAGGCCCATTCATGCTTTGCGTTCGCGTAAAAACAGTTCTATGAGAATAGCGCTTGAACTGGTACGTGACGGAAAAGCCGAGGCCTGCGTTAGCGCTGGTAATACTGGTGCGTTGATGGCGATGGCTAAGGTGCTATTAAAAACATTACCGGGTATTGATAGACCCGCACTGGTTTCTTGTTTACCTGCAATGACTGGCAAGCCCGTTTATCTGCTGGATTTAGGGGCTAATGTATCTTGTGATTCCGAGACCTTATTCCAGTTTGCTATTATGGGGTCTGTCTTATGTGAAGCTGTCCATAAGAAATCCCGTCCCAAAGTCGCTTTGCTTAATGTCGGTATTGAAGCCATTAAGGGGAACGACCAGGTTCAACAGGCCGGACAAATTTTACAACACACCGAACAAGTTAATTATATCGGCTTTGTTGAAGGCGATGAAATTTACACTGGTAATGTGGATGTCATTGTTTGTGATGGCTTTGTCGGTAATATCACCTTAAAGACTTCTGAAGGCATCGCAAAACTGTTAGTACATCAATTAAAACGCGGCTTAAATGACGGTTTTTTTGTTCGTTTACTCTCCAAACTCATCGCTCCACGCATACAAGCAGTACTCAGTAAGATGAACCCCGACCACTATAACGGTGCAAGTCTGATAGGATTGCGCGGAATAGTAGTAAAGAGTCATGGTAACGCGGATGAAGCTGCATTTTTACAAGCATTAAATTTAGCAGCAACAGAAGCAAAACGTCGTCTTCCTGAAATGATTAAAGATCGTTTGGAGTCGATTCTTTTAGACATCAATAGCTGATCTCATATATGCACACAAAAATTCTCGGAACAGGTAGCTATCTACCTGTGCAAGTTCGTAGCAATCAAGATCTCGAAAAAATGGTTGAAACCAGTGACCAATGGATTGTTGACCGAACCGGTATTTCTGAGCGGCGCATTGCTGCATCAGATGAATCGGTTTCAACAATGGGTTATCAAGCGGCACTAAAAGCGCTTGAAATGGCAGGGATCGAAGCAAGCGATCTTGATATGATTGTTTGTGGAACCACCAGTGCATCAAACGCATTTCCTGCAGCTGCATGCGAAATTCAAGCCTTATTAGGCGTCAAAAATATCCCTGCCTTTGATATTGCTGCCGCGTGTTCTGGATTTATTTATGCACTATCGGTTGCGGATCAATTCGTAAAAACGGGTTCTGCTAAAAAAGTACTGGTTATAGGTTCTGACGTATTGTCACGGATGTGCGATCCTGCTGATCGCTCTACCGTCATTTTATTTGGCGATGGTGCCGGCGCCGCGATTATTGGTGTTAGTGATACTCCAGGTATCATTGCGACGCATATCTATGCTGATGGCAGCCAAGGGGATTTATTAAAATGCTCTTTCCCTCCTCGTGCTAATGAAAGTTCTGAAGCCGTTGGTTTTATGACGATGAAAGGCAACGATGTGTTTAAAGTTGCGGTTACGCAGTTGTCTAATGTGGTCACCGAAACTTTGCGTCTTAATAATGTCGATAAATCAGAAATTGATTGGCTAGTGCCGCATCAGGCTAATTTCCGCATTATTAATGCCACAGCTAAAAAGTTGCACATGAGTCTTGATAAAGTCGTGTTGACATTAGCGAGACACGGTAATACTTCAGCGGCATCGGTGCCTATCGCATTAGATGAAGCGGTGCGTGATGGTCGAATTCAGCGTGGACATTTATTACTACTCGAAGCATTTGGCGGTGGTTTTGCTTGGGGCAGTGCTTTAGTTCGTTTTTAATTTTCAAATTAATTTTATACAGGTAAGCGTTTATGGAAAATGTTGCTTTTGTATTTCCTGGCCAAGGTTCACAGGCTGTAGGAATGTTAGCTGAATTAGCTCAATCTAACGATGTTATCGAAAAAACCTTTGCTGAAGCGAGTGAAGCGTTAGGTTATGATTTATGGGATCTTGTTGCCAATGGTCCAGCTGAGACCTTGAATAAAACAGATAAAACTCAGCCTGCATTGCTTACGGCAAGCGTAGCTATTTGGCGTGCATATCAAGCATCTAACAAGCCCATGCCTTCTTTATTAGCAGGTCACAGCCTTGGAGAGTATTCTGCTTTAGTTTGCGCAGGTGTGATTGAATTTATTGATGCAGTTAAATTAGTTGAACTACGCGGAAAGTTAATGCAACAAGCTGTGCCAGCAGGTTCTGGTGCCATGTTTGCCATTATTGGTCTTGATGATGCTGCTATTGCTAAAGCATGCGCAGAGTCTGCTGAAGGTAGCGTGGTAAGCCCTGTTAACTACAACAGCCCAGGTCAAGTTGTGATAGCCGGTGAGAAAGCGGCTGTTGAACGCGCTGCAGCTGCATGTAAAGCTGCAGGGGCAAAAATGACAGTAGCATTACCTGTGAGTGTACCGTCACATTGTGCACTAATGAAGCCAGCCGCTGATGAACTCGCTAAAGCGTTAATTGAAGTGACATTCTCAGAGCCTACCATTAATGTCGTTAACAATGTTGATGTGGCCATGCCGACAGATTCACAGGCAATTAAAGATGCATTAGTGCGTCAGTTATATTGCCCAGTGCGTTGGAGCGAGTCTGTTGAATTTATGGCGACACAAGGTGTTACAAAATTAATAGAGTGTGGACCGGGTAAAGTATTAACCGGTTTAACAAAAAGAATTAATAAATCGATATCCGCTCAAGCGGTCAATGATGTTGCTTCATTTGCAGCATTAGTCGAATAAAGGAGTTGATATGAGCTTTAGCATTAATTTAGACGGTAAAGTTGCTTTAGTGACAGGCGCTAGTCGCGGTATTGGGCGTGCGATTGCTGAATCATTGGTACAAGCTGGCGCGATGGTTATCGGTACGGCAACCAGTGAAAAAGGTGCAGCGGCGATTCAAGCATACCTAGGTGACAAAGGCTTTGGGATGGTGTTAAATGTCACTGACTCTCAATCTGTTGCTGATTTATATAGCCAGATCAAAGAAAAAGCAGGTGAAGTTGATATTCTTATCAACAATGCGGGTATTACCCGTGATAATTTATTAATGCGGATGAAAGATGATGAGTGGCAAGATATTATTGACACTAATTTGACTTCATTATTTAAATTGTCTAAACCAGTAATGCGATCTATGATGAAAAAACGTTTCGGACGTATTATCAGTATCGGTTCTGTAGTAGGTACAATGGGCAACGCTGGCCAAGTAAATTACTCGGCAGCTAAAGCTGGTTTGATCGGATTTACAAAATCTCTTGCAAGAGAGGTTGCATCTCGTCAAATAACAGTGAATGCTATTGCACCTGGATTTATTCAGACAGACATGACAGATGAGCTGACAGTTGAGCAGCAACAAGCTATTATGTCGCAAGTTCCGATGGAACGATTAGGGCAAGCACAAGAAATTGCCAATGCAGTATTGTTTTTGGCCTCGGATTCAGCCGCTTACATCACAGGCGAAACATTGCATGTGAATGGCGGTATGTACATGGTTTAAGGGCGATAGGTAGGTAACTACCTTCATTTGAGTCAGTGTTAGTGACAATTCAATGTTAATTTTTGTGGTTAGACCACAAAATCTAAGCTTGCATTGTTATCTAATTCGAATAAACTACTCGCAATCTTACGCAAGTGCGTAATTTGAATAGGAAAGAAAACTAATGAGCAACATCGAAGAACGTGTAAAGAAAATCATCATCGAACAACTTGGCGTTAAAGAAGAAGACGTTAAATCAGCTGCTTCTTTTGTAGACGATTTAGGCGCTGATTCTCTAGACACTGTTGAATTGGTTATGGCTCTAGAAGAAGAGTTTGATACCGAGATCCCTGACGAAGAAGCTGAAAAGATCACTACTGTTCAAGCAGCGATCGATTACGTTTCTAAGAATCAGTAATCAAGAATTCACAAAAACAGGCGGCATTTATGCCGCCTGTTTTTGTTTAAAGCATTTGTAAACGCTCGTTCCATTTAATTGCATTAGAACATCCCTCCTTATACTTCTTTAGCTAAATCGCAATAATGGCATCGTGGCAGATTTTATTTAAAGGTGAATATCATGTCTAAACGTCGTGTCGTCATCACAGGTCTTGGTCTTGTGACTCCTGTGGGTAATGATGTCGAGTCTACTTGGAATGCCTTATTGGCTGGTAAGAGTGGTATAGCTCCAATCACTAAGTTTGATGCTAGTGAATTTGGTACTCGTTTCAGTGGCTCTGTGAAAGATTTTGACGTCGAACAATACCTAACCAAAAAAGATGCTCGTAAAATGGATTTATTTATCCAATACGGCATGGCTGCGGGTATTCAAGCAGTAAAAGATTCAGGCTTAGATATGAGCCAAGAAAACCCAGCTCGTATAGGTACTGCTATTGGTTCTGGTATGGGTGGTATGTGGTTAATTGAACAAGGCCATTCTGCATTATTAAATGGTGGACCACGTAAAGTGTCGCCATTTTTTGTGCCAAGCACCATTATCAATATGATAGCCGGAAACTTGTCGATTATGTTTGGCATGACAGGTCCTAATTTTGCGGTGACTACAGCCTGTACAACTGGTGTACACAATATTGGTTTTGCAGCACGTACCATTGCTTACGGTGATGCTGATGTGATGGTGGCTGGTGGCGCAGAAGATGTTACTAGCCCATTAGGCGTTGCAGGTTTTAGTGCTGCTAAAGCATTATCGACTCGTAATGACAATCCAACAGCAGCAAGTCGCCCTTGGGACAAAGACCGTGATGGCTTTGTTATTGGCGATGGCGCCGGGGTTATTGTGATGGAAGAGTATGAACGAGCTAAAGCTCGTGGTGCTAAAATTTACGGTGAGTTAGTTGGTTTTGGTATGAGCGGCGATGCATTTCATATGACATCGCCTCCAAGTGATGGTGCTGGTGCCGCAGCTGCAATGGTTAACGCCATTAATGATGCCCAAATTGACAAAGAGCTTGTGGGTTACATCAATGCACATGGCACCTCAACTCATGCGGGTGATAAAGCAGAAGCTGCAGCAGTTAAATCGGTGTTTGGACCACATGCCTACGAGGTACTTGTAAGTTCAACTAAATCAATGACTGGACATTTGTTGGGCGCAGCTGGCGCTGTTGAAGCCATTATTACTTTGCTTGCACTACGTGATCAGCACGTACCGCCAACAATCAACTTAGATAACCCAGACGAAGGTTGCGACTTAGATTTTGTTGCTCACACCTCACGTCGTCATCAGTTTGACTATGCCTTATGTAATTCATTTGGTTTTGGTGGCACGAACGGTTCGTTATTGTTCAAGAGAATTTAATCGAGTTTATGCCAATAAGGGAAGATGAAAATCTTCCCTTTTTTATTTATTTGGTTTGTTTTTTTTGTCACATTAGTATTTATCAATTCCCGCTAAATGATGATTTAGCGTAGACTGATAAGTAATGACATTTATCTAATAGGATCTATTATGGCCGGTAAAGATAGACAACTTACATTACGTTTTTTGGCCGAACCTGCAGACGTCAATTTTGGCGGTAAGGTTCACGGCGGTGCTGTAATGAAATGGATCGATTTAGCCGCTTATGCAGCTGCAGCAGGCTGGAGCGGTAAATATTGTATTACTGTGTATGCTGGTGGCATTCGATTTGTTAAGCCTATCCATGTGGGTAATATTGTTGAAGTGACTGGTAAAGTTATTTATACCGGTACAACGTCTATGCATATTGCGATTGATGTAAAGGCGGGCGATCCTAAAGAGTCTGAACGTCATCTGACGACACACTGTATCGTTATCATGGTAGCCGTTGATGATGAAGGTCATCCCACATCGGTTCCAGAGTGGATACCAGCTACTGCCGATGATGTTCGCTTACGTGATAGTGCATTGAGACTAATGGATATGCGTAAGCGTATCGGTGCCGAAATGGAAGCTCACGTTAAACCTTCAGTTGAATAAATAAGGGGAAATCATGGCCAAGGTAGCATTTATTGGTTTAGGCGTTATGGGGTTCCCGATGGCGGGACATTTGGTTAAACAGGGTCATGACGTTACTGTGTATAACCGTACAGGGGCTAAAGCGGCTCAGTGGGTTGAACAATATGGTGGTAAGAAGGCCGATACACCAAAAGATGCCGCCAAAGGCCAAGACATTGTTTTTACCTGTGTTGGTAATGATGATGACTTACGTCAGGTCGTACTAGGTGAACAAGGTGTTGTTCATGGTATGCATGCAGGTGCTATTTTGGTTGACCATACTACGGCTTCTGCTGATGTCGCGCGTGAAATTGCTGCGCACATAGAGCCACTTCAGATTGCCTTTTTAGATGCGCCTGTATCTGGTGGTCAAGCTGGTGCAGAAAATGGTGCGTTAACAGTGATGATGGGTGGCGAACAGACTCATTTTGATACCGTTAAACCTGTTATTGCGGCATACAGCCGCTGCGCTGAACTGTTAGGGCCAGTTGGTTCTGGGCAGTTGACTAAAATGGTTAATCAAATTTGTATTGCTGGTGTAGTGCAAGGTCTAGCAGAGGGACTTCATTTTGCTAAGAGTGCGGGCTTAGATGGCTTAAAAGTGATTGAAGTGATCAGCAAAGGTGCGGCACAAAGCTGGCAGATGGAAAATCGCTATCAAACTATGTGGCAAGGTCAATATGATTTTGGGTTTGCTATCGATTGGATGCGCAAAGATTTGGGTATTGCATTAGACGAAGCTCGTCGTAATGGTAGCCATTTACCGGTGGCCGCATTAGTTGATCAGTTTTATTCAGAAGTTCAAGCAATGAAAGGTAATCGCTGGGATACCTCTAGCTTACTTGCCCGCTTAGAAAAGTCGCGCAGTTAATATCATCACATATTGGTTGTAACATATTATTGCGAGAATGTAGCCTCAATATAAATTGGGGCTTTTTTATTGGCTACAAATCCACAAACATTAGCCTTTGCTTTATTAGCTGCTTTCTGATCTTAAGTTGATTTATTGACTAAAAACCATCGAGTTACATGATATAGCGCACATCTTCATCTAATTATCGCTGCTATTATTGTTTAATCTAAATTAATTTTGCTTAAAGTGGATTGATTAACTACGTTTATATTGTCAGTCAATTTGAGATTGTTTATAAATTTTTTGATAAACGGTCTATAAACAAAGTTGTTAAATAACCCTTAAGCAAAGTGTCGTGCTGCAGTGTGATGATCCGTGTCAGATAAAAGAATGCGGACACACACTAAAATTGGAGGAATGAATAGTGAGCAATAAACTACTGAGTGCATTGTTTGCGGCTGGTTTCGCGGTAATGATGATGTCTTCTGCATCATTTGCTGCTGATGAGACCCTCGCAGAGTTTCACGTTGAAATGGGTGGCTGTGAAAACTGTCACGCTGATGGCGAACCATCAAAAGATGGCGCTTATGAATTTGAACAATGTCAAAGTTGCCATGGTACACTTGCCGAAATGGATGATAACCATAAGCCGCATGATGGTATTTTAATGTGCGCAGATTGTCATGCACCACATGAAGCTAAAGTAGGCGAAATGCCAACATGTGATACATGCCACGATGATGGCCGTGTTGCTAAATAAAGTCTTTTAGTAGCTGAAAAATACCGACGTAATGTCGGTATTTTGTTTTAATATCCCAATCATTCTTTACGATCTTCCGCATAAAGTGCACTAGTCAATTGAATCAATTTGTATACAAACTTGCTCTTATTAGATGATGCAGCGAATTTTAGTCAGTCTAATAAAATATCTCACCCTCGTGTATTAATTGTTTCACCTCAACCTTTAACATGCTTTGAAGAAATTCATCATTTAACGTTAATTCGTCAAGTTAGAAAATCATGAGGCTGAGTGAAACACATATATAAAACGTTTTTACTTGCAGTAGTATACCTCTTTTTAGGTATTTAAATTCTTTTATTTTCAAGTAGATGCGCAACATAAGGGCGCAGGCTGCGCACTTTTGTTGCACAAATGTTGTTTTAAAATACCTAGGTATTTTCTATTTCTATTGTAAATCAGTAAGTTATTTTTTTGGCACATCTTTCGCAGTATTTCAATTATGTAATCGTTAATGTGAAAGGGTAGATGTATGTCAGCAATCCAATCTAGTTGTGCTTATTGTGGTGTCGGATGCGGCATTAGCGTGTCTTCAAATAAAGCGGATTGGACCGATATCGATGCTGTAGATTTAGAATTAGTCGGCGATAACATGCATCCAGCTAACTACGGTCATTTATGTGCCAAAGGCGAACGCTTACTCGACAGTTTAGCCCAACCGAATGTACTGCGTTACCCTAAACTACGATCTGGTATGCCACTTGATTGGGACCGTGCTAGCACCTTGATTGCCGATACATTTGCACAAACCATTGCTGAGCACGGCCCAGACTCTGTTGCGCTTTATCTATCAGGGCAATTACTCACTGAAGATTATTATGTAGCCAACAAGTTTGCCAAAGGCTTTTTAAAGACAGCCAACGTCGATACTAATTCACGCTTATGCATGTCGTCAGCGGTGAGTGCGATGCAACGCGCCTTTGGTGAAGATGTTGTACCTGGTTGTTACGACGACCTAGAGCAAGCTGATGTGATTGTGCTTGTAGGGGCCAATACTGCTTGGACTCATCCCGTTCTTTTTCAACGGATTTTAGCCGCAAAAAAAATCAATAATGCTCGTTTAGTGGTAATCGACCCGTTATCAACAGCCACAGCAAAACAAGCAGATTTACATTTAGCCATTAAGCCGGGCGTTGATTTAACATTATTTCATGGTTTACTCGGTTATTTAGCCGATCAAAATTGTGTCGACCATGCGTACATTGCCGCACACACAGAAGGCTTTGATACCGTGGTTTTGCAGGCGCAACAATTAAGTATTAATTTAGCCGATCTTGCCACACAAGTCGGTGTTTCAGTCACTCAGCTGACGCAATTCTATCAACTTGTAGCCAACAATAAAAAAGTACTTACGGCATCTTGTCAGGGGGTTAATCAGTCAACCATTGGCACCGATGCAACCAATGCGATGATTAATTGTCACCTCGCGTTAGGACACATCGGTCAAGCTGGTTGTGGATTCTTTTCGTTAACAGGGCAGCCCAATGCCATGGGCGGCCGTGAGGTCGGTGGGTTAGCCACTCAGTTAGCGTGTCATATGGGGTTTTCACAATCGGAGCAGCAGTTATTAGCTGATTTTTGGCAAGTTGACAGTGTTGCAGATCAAAAAGGTTTAGCAGCAGTTGAGATGTTTGATGCCCTTGCCGAAGGTAAAATCAAAGCGATTTGGATTATGGGCACCAATCCTGTGGTGTCTTTGCCCAACAGTGAAAAAATAGCACAAGCATTAGCCGATTGTCCTTTTGTGGTGGTGTCTGAAATCAGTCCTGATTCTGATACCGCCAAACTTGCCGATGTATTACTCCCAGCTCAAGGCTGGTCAGAAAAGTGCGGTACCGTCACTAATAGTGAGCGCACTATTACGCGTCAACGTGGCTTTATCACAGCCAAAGGCCAAGCTAAACCTGATTGGTGGGCGGTTAGCCAAGTCGCGAACAAAATGGGCTTTGATGGTTTTAATTTTGATGACAATGCCAGTGTATTTAGCGAGTTTGCAGCTTTATCCGCTATAGTTAAACAAGCTTTTCCGACTAAGGTGTTTGATCTCACTGGGCTAACAGATTTATCCAAAGCGCAATATGATGCACTAGCACCGACACAATGGCCCATTGCTTTGGCGACACAAATTGGTCAACAAAACGTGCGAGTTTTTAGCCAGGGAGAGTTTGCTACCGCGACGGGTAAAGCTCAGTTTGTTGCGCCTGCGGTTGTTAGTGTTCCGCAACAATCATTACCGAGTAACACCTTGTTATTAAACACTGGCCGCAGCCGAGATCAGTGGCATACCATGACTCGCACCGGACATATTGCTAGCTTACGAGCCAGTATTCCTGAGCCTGTCGTTCACCTGCATTCATCACAACTCAATGCATTGTCGTTAACCGAAGGTGGCTTGGTCCGCATTGAAGCTATTCAAAATCAAATTGAACAATACTCCACAGAGACCGCTAACC
Source organism: Shewanella sp. TB7-MNA-CIBAN-0143 (assembly GCF_040310065.1). Lineage (NCBI taxonomy): Bacteria > Pseudomonadati > Pseudomonadota > Gammaproteobacteria > Alteromonadales > Shewanellaceae > Shewanella > Shewanella sp. TB7-MNA-CIBAN-0143. The sequence goes on along the minus strand of NZ_JBEOPL010000004.1, from coordinate 224,860 downwards.
CCGACCTTTTTCCCCATGCCTCATTCACGATGGCTCGCGCTGTTGTCGATGATGACATACCGACAAATATGGCTTTGATGTCAATGCATTGGTCTGCGCAGTTTTCGCTGACCAAAGGCGTGAATCAGGCATTAGATGCTCGCGTCGACCCAATATCAAAACAACCAGGGTTTAAGTGTCAACCTGTGACATTAAGCTCTGTTGAACTGGCGCTGCAAGGGGTGGTTTTTGGTCAACACGACTCTTCTGCTCACGGGCTATGTTGGCAAGTTGCACAAACACTAGAGAACGGAGTGTGTCATCACATCGGTTTTACTGATACCGACGACGGCTTTGCGTATCAAGCGACTGTGCATTCACTTAAGTGGACTTTAACGGTAGATGGCCAGCCTTTATATATCCAATGCAATATGGATAAAGGATTACTTAAAGCATTAAAAGTCTTGTCTCATACTCAAGTCAATGTGGCCCTATATCAGATGAATGATTTTATTGGTAAGCCTGTCGATAAACAGTTAATTAAGCAGCTACATCAGCAAATAAAAGCCGGAAATAGTCCGTTAATCTGCGCTTGTACAGGGGTAACCGAAGCGAACATTAACGACGAAATCAATCAACAATTTAACGACCAAGTGATGAGTGACGGTTTAGCGAATATCAGTTTTGAGCAGGCGTTAGATAGCACCCAGTTATTACTCGGTTGCGGCCGTCAATGTGGCAGTTGTCATAGTGAAGTTAAACAGTGTGCCAAGCAAAGTTGGCAAGACGCCTTATCTTATTCCGGCATTGAAGATCAACAATCAGTAGCAGAGGACGTAGCCTAATGAATACCGTAGAAGCAATGATAAAAGGTCGTCAACCTATAAGTACTTTAGGACATGCGGCGAATGAATTACACGCGGGTGATGTGGCTATTGTCGGTGCGGGTTGTGGTCAATTAGAGTTAATGACGCTCAAGGCCGCTAGAATTGTTGCACAAGCTGAGGCGTTGGTGTTCGACAGTCTGGTCAGTAGTGACATTTTGACGTTAGTGACGCCAACTTGTCAGCGTCATTTTGTGGGTAAACGCTGTGGTCAGCCGAGTAAAAAGCAAGACGACATTAATGCCTTATTGCTGACATTAGCGCAGCAAGGATTAAAAGTGGTGCGATTAAAGGGCGGCGATCCGCATATTTTTGGTAGAGGTGCAGAAGAAGCACTTTACCTTGCACAAAATGGTATCCGTTCGCAATTTATTGCTGGTGTTACCGCGGCGTTAGGTTGTGCATCAAGTACCGGAATTCCATTAACGTATCGTGGTATGGCTCGCAGTGTTACGCTGATCACCGGCACCAAAATGACCGATGCCGATAATGCAAATGCACCTACGCAGTGGCAAGCATTATTAGCAGCGCAATCAACCTTGGTGTTTTATATGGGTAAAGAACAAGCGGCAAGCATTTCAATTGGATTACTCGATGCTCAAAGTGCCGCTAATCTGCCGGTAGCATTTGTTACCAATGGTGGAAGACCGAATCAAATTGTTACTTATGCCACAGTCGCTTCTATGGCCGATGCCGCGTTAACCATTAAAGACTCTGGGCCGACGTTAATCATCATTGGTGAAGTGGTGTCTGTTGGTCAACAGCTGAATGCTTTGCTTGCCGATATTGATGTCGCTGCAACACAAACCTCATTTGAATATGGGCGTGAGGCTTTATATGCCTAAAATTGGTGAGTTAACGCTGACATCCGTGGATGAGTTTGACTTTCGTTTGCTGATAAAAGCATTAGGTAAGGGCGAAAAAGGCTCACGTGCATTAACGTTTGATGAGGCATGTTTGCTGCTTGAAGGTTTTGCCAAAGGAAAAGTATCGCGTGTGCAAATGGCCAGTGCCATGATGCTCATGCGCGTGCGCGGTGAAACGACTGAAGAAATAGCAGGGATGGTGGCGGGCTTACGTCGCACTGTCGATAAAGGTTGGCATTCGCTGGCAGTAGATATCGATTGGCCAGTATATGCGGGCAAGCGCGAGCAGTTACCTTGGCTTCTACTCGTTGCTAAGTTATTAGCGAAACAAGGTGTTCGGGTGATGTTACACGGTGACAGCCAAGCGTTACCTCATCGCCGTCATGTTGAATCATGTTTAGCATCACTTAATATTGCGTGTTGTACATCATCACAAATGGCCAAAGTGGCATTGCAGTCAGATAATATTGTTTATGTCCGAGCGGGTGACTTAGCACCAGTGTTAGATGAGTGTCGTCAATTACATCAAGAATTAGGTCTACGCAGTTTGATTCAAACCGCAGCGCGTTGCATGAACCCAACTAATGCACCTATAAGCCTTCGCAGTTATTTTCACCCTGGGTTAGATACGGTACATCAAGGAATATGCGAAATTTTATTTGAGAAAAGCGAATATCACGCCGGCAGTGTGGCTATTTTTAAAGGCTTACAAGGTGAAACCGAGTGTAATCCAAGAGTGGCTACCACGATAACTGTTGTCAACGGACAGACAGATAATATAGCGGTATCGAGCTTATCTATCCCTACGTTATTAGAAGGCTTTTCTGGTGCAAAAGTGGGTCAAGCTGAATTATCTAGCGACATTCTTGCGCTGTTATGGCGCGAAAAAGAGCCTTTTTCTGCTGATGCGCTGACATCATTAATGTCGCGCACCATGATTGAGCAGGCGCTTAGCAGTATGACGGCAACGTTGGCTGCAGTATTGTTATTACTTAACCACAAATTAAATACAGCGATTATTCCACAGGAATCAATTTCACCAGAATCCATTTCACACAAATCAAATTCACAAAAGATTATGGCAGCGGAGCAAGCCGTTTACTTGAGTCAACAATGTTGGGCAAACCGCTTCAGTTCAACAGACAATCCATTAGCCAAATGGCTGAACGAGGAGTGGTTATGCGCAGTTTAATTTTTTGTGACCTGAGTTTTTCAGCTGTGCCAGTGGTCGATTGTGAAGTTGTAAAGTACCAAGCTTGTTTGGCAGCGTTTGGACATGTCACGGTGTTAACTTCTGTGAGCCAAATTGAGCAACGATTACATCAACAAACATTTGATACCTTGTTGATATTAACCGATACATTGCACGCTCAAATCCAAGGACTTATTCAGCGTACATTAACCAGTAAGCCAATGGTGATAGTTGTCAATGCCAAAACATGGCAGCAGACAGCATTAACCGAGTTACTTGATTGCGGTCGCATCACTTTTATTCCTGAGATGTTAAGTGTTAATCGTTTAACCAGTGTCATTAGTTTGGCCCAAGCACGTTTTAATGCTGCGAGTAAAACACTCGCCGAATTTAAGAAACTGGATGATGAAATCCGCAGTATAAAACTACTTAGTCAGGCCAAGCTTATCGTTATGCAGCAAGGGTTCGATGAAACCAAAGCGCACCAGATTATTCAACAACAAGCGATGCAAAAAGGTTTGTCATTAGCTCAAATGTCAGCGCAAATTATTGCTATTGTGACTCAGCATCATGGTAAGTCAAAATCACTAAACACCGCAGTGAACAACGATGGTGCGCCTCACTTTGGTGCGGTTGTGACCAAGATGGACAACAGTAGAGCATTTAGTAAAGGCTGTTGATTTTTTAAGGCTAATAAATCAATAGTTTAAGTCTTTTTTGTAGTTGGCATAGAGCCTGCAAACAATACATATAATGAATAAAGTATCAGATTGACGATAGTGTGAATGGCAGCAATTAACGGGGTCGTTTACCTCAACAATTTATTTTAAAAATTTGGATCTCAACAGGCAATGGCGCCAACTCCTTAAGCGGAGTTGGCGCCATTTTGCTTTTTACGGTCCAAGGCATGAAGGAGTTGGATATGGCAGTCTCAAAACCCAAGTTAGTGGTCGTTGGTAATGGCATGGTTGGTCATCATTTTATTGAGCAAGTGTGCAGTTTAGGTCTCAATAAAACGTTTGATGTGCACGTGTTTGGTGAAGAGCCGCGTCCAGCTTATGACCGAGTGCAGCTGTCAAAATATTTCGAGACCGGTAGCGCCGATCCACTGATGTTAACCAGCGCGCAAGATTATCAAGATTGGGGCATTACGCTTCACTTAAACACACCTATTACGGCAATTGATATTGCCGCCAAAACGGTGACTAGCGCGCAAGGTGATCATTATTCTTATACCCGCTTAGTGCTTGCAACGGGATCATTTCCATTTGTGCCACCGATACAAGGTAACGATCGTGCTCAATGCTTAGTGTATCGCACCATTGAAGATCTTGAATCGATTCAGGCCGCAGCTCAAAACAGTCAAGTTGGGGTGGTTGTTGGTGGTGGACTATTAGGTTTAGAAGCCGCCAATGCCATGATGCAGCTCGGGGTAAAAACACACGTTGTTGAGTTTGCACCACAATTGATGCCCGTTCAGCTAAATGATAAAGCGGGTGAATTACTGTGCAGTAAAATTGAACAGCTCGGCGTGAGTGTACATACTTCAAAAGCCACCACTGCGATTATTGACGGTGAAACGGCAATGCACCGAATGACCTTTAATGATGAGTCTTATCTTGAAACTGACATGATTGTGTTTTCTGCCGGTATTCGTCCACAAGATTCATTAGCTCGAGTTTCAAATATCTGTATCGGTGAACGTGGCGGCATTGAAATTGACGATTACTGTTTAACCTCAGCGCCCGATGTTTATGCCATCGGTGAGTGTGCGTTATGGCAACAAAAAATATTTGGTTTAGTTGCACCTGGTTACCAAATGGCCCGAGTGGTCGCTTCGCATATTGCTTCATTAACATCTAATAGCGTGTCGCAGTCATTTACCGGCGCAGACATGAGTACCAAACTTAAATTATTGGGTGTTGATGTGGCCGCTATTGGTGCTAGCCGTGGTTTTGATAACGCACAGTTTGTTGAGTTATCTGATAACCAAGCGGGTATTTATAAAAAATTATGGTTAGACGAAACCGGTAAATTTTTAAAAGGTGCAGTGCTGATTGGTGATAACAGCGATTACAGCCGCTTGCTCGATAGCTATTTGTCTCAAGACGAGATTGAAGGTTCCGCAGTTGAGTTATTGCTAGCCGGTGCAGAAAACGAAGCCGATTTAAAAGACACTTCTATAGTGTGTTCTTGTCATCAAGTAACCAAGGGCGACATTGTTGAGGCCGTGACCGCCGGCAACCATAAAATAGCTGAGATTAAAGCATGTACTCGTGCGGCATCGGGTTGTGGTGGTTGTGCGCCGTTAGTTCAAAAAATTATTGATCAAACCTTACAAGCTGCAGGACTCGATTTTAATGCCGGAATTTGCGCCCATTTTGATCATGACCGACAAGCCTTGTATCACTTATGCCAAGTCGAAGGCATTAATGATTTTAATACCTTAATCACTCAGCATGGAAAACCTTCAGCTAGTGGTCATACATATGGCTGTGATATTTGTAAACCTGCCGCCGCGTCCATATTTGCTAGCTTACAAAACCAATATGTGTTGAATCAAGATAGCAGTCATGTGCAACTGCAAGACACCAATGATGCTTACTTAGGCAACATCCAAAAAGACGGCACTTACTCTATTGTGCCGCGAGTCGCTGGTGGTGAAATTACCCCAACTAAGCTGATAGCCATGGGCCAAATTGCCCAAGAATATGACCTCTATACCAAAATAACCGGTGGCCAACGTATTGATATGTTTGGCGCAACGTTATCGCAGCTACCCGAAATTTGGAAAAAACTCATTGATGCTGGTTTTGAAACAGGCCATGCCTACGGTAAATCATTGCGCACGGTAAAATCCTGTGTTGGCAGCACCTGGTGTCGTTACGGGGTGCAAGACGCCGTTGGTTTCGCGATTGATTTAGAAAACCGTTACAAGGGCTTACGCAGTCCACATAAATTAAAATTTGCTGTTTCTGGATGTACTCGTGAATGTGCTGAAGCACAAAGCAAAGATATTGGCATTATCGCAACCGACAAAGGTTGGAACTTGTATGTTGCTGGCAATGGCGGTATGCGCCCCCGTCATGGTGATTTGTTTGCCACTGATTTATCCACTGAAGATCTCTATAAATATATCGATCGCATTTTGATGTTCTATGTCAAAACTGCAGACAAATTACAACGAACCTCGACTTGGATGGATTCATTAGAAGGTGGTCTAGCGTATTTAAAATCAGTTGTTATTGACGATGCGTTGGGGATTAACTCGACCTTAGAGCAGCAGATGGACCATATTGCCGCGACATACCAATGTGAGTGGAAAACCAGCCTTGAACAACCGGCCTTTTTGGCGCGCTTTAATGAGTTTGTTAATCCAAATGATGCGCCAGAAGCAGATACCAGTGCTTACCAACGAATTCGTGAGCAACGTTTCCCGAGTGTTAAAGACGCAGGGGCAGGAACGATAGCTATTAACGATATTACAGACGATGCAGCACAACTCGCTGTGGAGGAATTAGCATGATTTGGGTCAATGTGTGTAGCGAAGCAAGCATGCCAAAAGGCACCGGAATAGCGGCTTGGGTAGCAGGACGTGCGGTTGCCATTTTCAATTTAGGGGATGACGGTTTATTTGCCCTTGATAATATAGATCCTGCCAGTGGTGTGAGTTTATTGTCCCGAGGACTTATTTGTGAAATCGATGGTGAGCTTTGTGTTGCTTCGCCGCTTTATAAACAACATTACCGCTTGGATAGCGGACGTTGTATTGAAAATGTTGATTTAGTGGTTAAACCATTCGAAATTAAAACTGAACAAGGCAATGTTTTTGTCTTGGCTCAGTCATAAAGGGGTGCAATATGAGTGCTGAAAAATTTAATATTTTCTGTTTCCACGGCAAGATGAAAATCATGCATTTAAGTTGGATGGCGTTTTTTATCACCTTTGTTGTGTGGTTTAACGCAGCGCCACTTGTTAGCGTAATCGCCGACAGTTTAGGGCTGACTAAATCACAAATTAAGACCTTGTTGATCCTCAATGTGGCATTAACAATCCCGGCGCGGATTATCATTGGTATGGTAACCGACAAATATGGTCCAAGGATCACCTATTCTGCCTTATTGGGTATCTGTTCAATCCCTTGTTTTATGTTTGCGGTAGCCGACACTTTTGAGCAGTTAGCCTTAGCCCGATTTCTGATTGGCTTTATTGGTGCTGGTTTTGTGGTTGGTATCCGTATGGTGAGTGAATGGTTTCCGGCAAAAGAGTTAGGTACAGCAGAAGGCATTTATGGCGGATGGGGTAACTTTGGTTCAGCTGCAGCAGCCTTTACGTTACCTGCCGTTGCACTTGCTTTTGGTGGCACAGACGGATGGCGTTATGCCATTGGCATTACCGGCTTAATGAGTTTGTTGTTTGCATTTGTTTATTACTTCAATGTGACCGATACCCCAAAAGGTTCGACTTACTTTAAGCCCAAAAAGGGAGGCGGCTTAGAAGTGACCAGTAAAAGTGACTATGTGTTACTGATCATTATGAAGGTGCCAATGTATGCCACGCTAGCGCTGTTAGGTTGGAAACTGTCTCCAGCAGGTGTGAGTATGTTTACTCAAGATGCAACCTACCTTATTTATCTTGGGTTGGTGGTGGTGTTTTTGTTCGATTTTTACCAAACGTACCAAGTGAACAAGCACTTGTTTTCAATGGAAGTGCCTGAGTTTGAACGCTATCAGTTTAAGCAAGTTGCTGTATTGAATGTGCTGTATTTCACTACATTTGGCTCTGAGCTTGCCGTGGTATCTATGTTGCCATTATTTTTTGCAGAAACGTTCGAGCTTGGCATGGCACAAGCGGGTATGTTGGCATCAAGCTATGCCTTTATGAATTTAATGTCTCGTCCTGGCGGTGGCTGGTTAAGTGATAAGTTTGGTCGTAAAACCACCTTGTTAATATTAACTGCAGGGTTAGCGATTGGTTATTTGTCGGTAGCACAAATCGACTCGTCATGGTCATTACCTTTGGCTGTCGCAGTCGTTATGGCATGTTCATTCTTTGTTCAAGGTGGCGAAGGGGCTGTGTTTGCTGCTGTGCCGCTGATTAAGCGTCGCTTAACAGGGCAAATAGCGGGTATGACAGGGGCTTATGGTAACGTCGGTGCAGTGTTTTTCTTAACCGTATATTCTATCGTATCCACTCAAATTTTCTTTTATGTGATTGCGATAAGTGCCGTATTTGGTTTTGTGACATTATTTTTTATGAAAGAACCCAAAGGTCATATTGCTGAAGTAAACGATCAAGGCGAAGTCACTTTAATCAGCGTAAGTTAGTGCTCGAGTAAAGTAGCCAGAGCAACATTGTGCCATAAAACTCAAATTGTTTATGTTTAAGCAATTTGAGTTTTTATATTGATAAAACAGCTTAATCTTAGAGTGAGAGGTTTTATGGCTTCAGAGTCATTAGAACAAACGATGGATAGTGTAGATGCCATGCTTCCTTTTGCTGCAACTTTGCAGCTTGTTGTAGGCCAAGCTTCTGAAAAAGGACGTAAACTGCAAAATGAAGATGCCATAGGTATTCGTATTCCTTCAGGGATACCACTTACGTCGAAAGGTGTTGTTAGTGTTATCAGTGATGGTGTCAGTACCGCTGAAGGTGGGGCTCATGCGTCTGCCATTAGTGTCAGTAATTTTCTTGCGGATTATTATTCGACCCCAGAAACTTGGAGTGTGCAAACATCGAGTACCAAAGTATTAACAGCATTAAACCGTTGGCTGTATGGATTGGGGCAAGACTATCGCGATGCCAGACGCGGCTTTGTATGTACCTTTAGTGCATTGGTATTTAAGTCTTGTTCAGTGCACATGTTGCATGTGGGCGATTCACGTATTTATCGTTTTCGCCGAGGCGAATTACTGCAATTAACTCATGATCACAGTACTAATATTAACTCATCAAACCAATATCTTACTCGTGCATTGGGGATGGATGTTAAATTAGATGTTGACTATAAAACCTTGTCAGTTGAAGTTGACGACCTCTATTTACTGACAACGGATGGAGTTCATGACGTACTCACTGAATTTGAAATACACCGAAAGTTGACGGCTCTTTGTCAGCAACATCCAACGCTTAGCGATGATTTGTGTGAACAATTCTGCTTAGCGTTGAATAAAAAGGCGTTCGATTTAGGCAGTAAAGATAATCTCAGTGCGCAGTTATTAAGTGTCAGACAATTACCTAAACAAGCTATCGATGATGTGTACCAAAGCTTGTCGCGTCAACCATTCCCCCCCCCACTTAGCGTTGGAATGAAACTTGATGGATATCAGGTAACTCATATACTTCATCAATCACAACGCAGCCAAGTGTATAGAGTCGTCAATGGGCAAAACCAAGTCTTTTGCATGAAAACACCTTCCGTCAATTACATAGATGATGCCGCTTACATAGAGCGCTTTATGTTAGAGAGCTGGGTAGGGCAGCGTATTAGCAGTGCTCATGTCGTTAAGGTTGTAGAGCAACATAACATAAAGTCCGCTTTGTATTATGTCACCGAGTTTTTATCGGGGATAAGCTTAGGTGAATGGTTAACTCAACATAAAAAGGCCCCAGTAGAAGAGGTGTTACTGTTGCTAAAACAAATCGAATTAGGGATAAGAGCATTTCACCGTCGCGAAACGCTGCATCAAGATTTAAAACCGGATAATATTTTTATCACCCGAGAAGGGGTAGTTAAAATCATCGATTTTGGTTCTTGTTATATCAAAGGCGTGGCAGAAATTAGTAGTCCGTTAACTCGAGATCGTATTTTGGGTACGGCTGATTACACCGCCCCTGAAGTTATACTGGGTTATAAGGCCGATGGTCGTGCCGATTTATTTTCGCTTGCAGTGATTGCTTTTGAGATGTTGGCTGGGCAATTGCCTTTTAAAGGCAAACTCGAGAAATGCCGAACGCGGCAGGATTATCAACGTTTAGAATATATTAGTGTACATAAATTAAACCCAATGGTGCCAGAGTGGATTGACGTAGCATTAAAAAAAGCACTCAATGTTGAACCTAATTTACGCCAAGCGGATACCTGTGAGCTTATTCATCAATTAACCACTGCCAAAGCGAATCACACAGTAAATGATTATGTGCCCATTATAACTCGCAACCCAGTACGTTTTTGGCAAGTGATTTCAATCGTGTTGTTTATATGTTTAGTGGCTTCTTTGCTGAATAATTGATTATGAGAGTGCGTTTTAAACATAAAGCTTACAAGTGAGTAGTAAATTAATGCGTATAAATAAATTAACTTATTAATAAACAATTATTTCGATGTGATAACTTTTCACATCGAAATAATTATTTATAACCCTATCTATATCAATAGCACTATCTATATAAATAGCGCTATTCATATCAACTATCCGCCTACATCAAAAAAATGTAAATAGCATTAATTATTTTAAAAAAACTCCATTATTTAAAAATAATTTTTTTGTCATATGTGTTGTTTTTTATTTTCAAAAAACTAACATAAAATTGATTTAGATCAATTTATTAGGTGAGCTATTGCAATTAAGTCTGGGGGTGGAATTAATATAACCTATAGGTCTATGTTGGTTTAATACTCAAGGTTGATTCGAATGTGGTATGACAGAGCCACAATATCGAAACAATGAATGTAAAAGTTATTAAGCGACATGAATAAGATGTTCTTGATGTTTAATAACCCGGGGACATGAATATGACCTTGAACAAGCGTAAACATCAATATTACCTTAATGCAACAACTGAGGTTCTAGCTATTTTTCTGTGTGTGATGTCGTTTTCTAGCCTTGGCCAACAAGACTTGAGTGATATTAATGAACTTGCCATAGGCATTAATAATACAGCCAATGTAACTCAGTTTGGTGATGCACTATCCATTAATTTAAATCAAAGCGGTTTCAATAATCAGTTTGATTCAAGTCAATTTGGCTACAACAATCAAATTTTTACTCATCAACAAGGCATATTCAATGGCGTTACTGTATTCCAGTCCGGGACGGATATTGAAGCCAGTATCTACCAATCAGGGTTTAGTAATCGAGTTATTGCCAGTCAAGCAGGAAGCAATTTGCTAATGGATGTGAGTCAAATTGGAACACACAACTTAGCAGTTATTCGTCAGACCGGAAGTGATAATACCATTATGATCCAGCAGAATGGTTATGGAAGTGCTGTTGGCGTTATTCAATGGGGAACAATGCAAAACGTTAGCGTGACTCAGAGTAATTAATTTGAGTTATTTATTTCAACCAAATGAAGGGAAATACAAAGATGAAATATTCTAAATTAGCTTTATTAATCTCAGCAGCTTTATTGACCTCTGCTGGTGCGTATGCAAGCAGTAACGAAGCCGATGTTAGTCAAGAGGGAGAGCTAAATACCGCGGTGGTTGTTCAACAAAGCAATAGTGTTGCTAATAATGCAACTATTGAGCAGCTCGGTAATAATAATCTTTCAACTATTTTACAGGCAGAAACGGCAAACTCCCAAGCTTCATCAAATCAGGAGGGAAATGATAATACATCTTTGATTGACCAACATAATGCAACAAGTACAGCTAGTGCCTTTGTAAAATCAGTTGGTGACCGTAACGAAGCAGATATAACACAAGAATTTTCTAATGGTGAAAATGCGCAAGCAACTGTTAATCAAATGGGCAACGGTAACTTAGCAACCATCACTCAAAATGATGGTGATGGTGCACAGTCTACGGTTAATCAAACTGGAAGTGAGGATACTGCTGAAGTTTATAATCATTGGTCAGATTATGCAGATGCAACCATTAATCAATCCGGCAACTCTAACAATAATGCTTATATTCAACAGGAAGCGTCAGATGCTGCAAGTGCGTCGTTAACCCAAATTGGTTCAAACAACGATGGTGATATATTGCAAAATAACCAGAATTATGGCGGCTCAGGTAGCGATGATACGGTCGCAACATTAGAGCAGATAGGTAATGGTAACATAGGTTTAGTTGAGCAAGCAGGTTTGTCTAACATGGCTGATGTATATCAAAATGGTGAATCTCATGATGCACATGTGACACAAAATGGCGGTAATCATGAAGCTCAAGTTAACCAATATGGTTTAAATCAAGTCGCAACGGTAATGCAAATGGACTTTGAGCATGTTGCAACCGTCAATCAGTCCAATGTAGGCAACACTGCGACAGTGACTCAAAGTTCTTTAACTCTTGGGAATGGCAACGGTAACGGTAATTCAGGTTCTGGTAATAGTGCGACTGTAGACCAAGAGGGTATGGATGATACCGCTACGGTTGCGCAAGCGGGTTTCGCAAACGAAGCCGTAGTGTTTCAAGGGGAGTACAGTTTTGATAACACAATTACAATCACCCAGTCGGGTCATCATAACTATGCAGGTGCATCAACTGACGATGGCGGATTAAGTACCGTTACAGTAAATCAAACTGGGCATCATAATGAAGTTAATAGCAAACCCAATGGCAGCAACTTTTATGGTGAAGGGATCGGTGCTGGAACGTGGGGGGCCGATAATGTCGTTATGGTTGATCAAGATGGCCATCATAACAAGGCCTATGCTGATGCTGCTGATTTGTCATCAGTTATTGATATAGACCAGTCTGGACATCATAACGAAGCATATGCTGAATCTGAATGGGGCGAAGCTAACGAAATTGTTATCGATCAAACTGGTGGCAATCATTTAGCTGATGTATATGTCTCTGGTGATGGCAGCAATGTGGTTTATGTTACCCAAACCGATATGAATAACTCAGCAGTTGTAAGCAGCATAGGGTTTGGTAATACAGTGACGATTACTCAAGGTATGTAGTACTAAAGTATAATGAAGGGTGTGTAAGCACCCTTTTGACTAATTGTTATGCAGTAATCCACTTGCTAAACTTATAGATGTTGATATGGACTTAATATCAATATGATAGTTTCTTTATACCACAGTTTATTCATACCACATGGAGTGTTAGGAATGTTTAAAGTTGAAAATTGGATGATCGTATCGCGTTCACAATTACTAATCGATTTACTCGATTCACGCTGGCCACAAGAGTTTCTGGTTAAATTAACTAAGGCTCAGCCAGGTAATATGTCTAAGTTACTTTCCACACAAACCAACTCAATAGTGGTTTTCGATTTAGCAACGATTGATCTTCAGCAAGCATATCAATTACAGCGTGTTATTGAACGTGAATATTGTGGTGTTCGTACCGTTTTTCTAAATTTCCCCAAACAAGTTGATGCAAAATTTTTAATTCATCCATCGACCACAACGGGTGTCTTCTATACCAATGCTAATTTAGCTGATGTTAGTAGCGGCTTAAATGAAATACTCAAAGGCCGTAGTGTCATCCCCCAAGATCTCTATCAATCGTTAATGAGTATTAACCATGACGATGACAGTGAGCAACTGACCATTCGTGAACGTGAGGTATTACAAACGTTATTGTCTGGTAGTACTAATCTCGATATCGCTAATCAACTATTTGTCAGTGAATCTACCATTAAAACGCATCTCTATCGTGCGTTTCGAAAAATTGGTGTGTCTAGTCGTGGTCAAGCCATTGCTTGGGCACAAACTCACATGCATGAGGTGAGAGTGTGAAATATCCATCAGTGATACTCATTTGCTTGATTGCTAGTCAAGCCGTTTTATTAAGTGATGCTATCGCTGATGATCGTAAAGATGTTGACGTTAATGTTCCAGAATTTACAAAAGCTAACATTGCCCCCACCACAGATGAAGTTATTCCAGAATCCACGGCCTCAAAAGCTCAAGAGAATTTATTGCAGTCAATTGAACCTGTAGCGAGTGTCAGTGATGCAAAGCCTAAGCGTGAAGCTGATTTAATTGACGGATTAATCTTAAATAGAGCCATGACAAGATTTGGCCACCGTTTTTATCGAGAATTTGTTAGCGCTTATCGTGATATCAATGGCATGAGCAACCACTCGGGGCTCACTGTTGTAGAACAAGCCACTGCAAGAAGTGGTAGTAAAATTTTAGTGTTGCATAATCGCAAGCCGGTTTTTGTGACGTTTTTATCCCCAGCATCGCGAAATATTGATGCACAAGCGAACATGGCAGCAAAGCGGGTCAATGCTTCCCTGTTGCAATATCAACAACAGGTAAGATGGGCGGCATTTTCAGACCCCGATCTTGCTCCTGATGAGTTTTAGTAGGGAATGTATATGAAAAAATTATTACTAATTTTATCAATAACATCATTTAGTTTTCCCTTAGCCGCGACGCAACTGGTATATACCCCAGTTAACCCTGCGTTTGGGGGCAGTTACCTTAATGGTAGTTATTTATTGGCAAATGCGTCAGCGCAAAATGAACATCAAGGTGGTTCCTCCTATGTTGCCCCTACTGCGCTGGACAGGCTTGCTAGTTCATTACAGTCACGCTTAATGAGCCAACTGTTTAATGATGCGGCAAATGGTGGTGAAGGTTATTTAAAAACCGATGACTTTGAGATAAATGTGGTCAATGAAGATGGATCGTTACTGGTTCACATTACTGATTTATTAACCGGCGAGACGACCATCATCGAAGTTGGTGGTATTGTCGGCGCATCAACAGGGGGCTAATCATGAAAAGACTACTGCTTAGCTTATTTATTCTATCTTTGAGCGCGTGTTCTTCGATAGAAAGTGAATTCGACGGTATTGAAGCTACCACGAGTTTAATGCCAAAGGGCGAGACTTATTACGATTTAGTCAGTTTACCATCCCCCCAAGGAAGTATGGTGGCTGCAGTGTATGATTTCCGTGATCAAACGGGCCAATACAAGCCGATACCTTCGAGTAACTTTTCAACTGCAGTACCTCAGTCTGGAACGGCTTTCTTAGCTCAGGCGCTCAATGATTCTGCTTGGTTTGTGCCTGTTGAGCGTGAAGGGTTACAAAATTTACTGACAGAACGAAAAATTGTTCGTGCAGGACTCAATGGTGATGCCAGTAAGTTGCCACAATTAAACAGTGCCCAAATTCTTATGGAAGGTGGCATAGTGGCTTACGATACCAATATTAAAACCGGTGGCGCAGGTGCTCGTTATTTGGGGATCGGCGTATCGGGTCAATACCGTGTCGATAGTATAACGGTTAATTTACGCGCGGTTGATATCCGTACCGGTCGATTATTAAGCAGTGTAACAACCACTAAGGCCGTTATTTCAAAAGAAATTACTGCTGGTGTATTTAAATTTATTGATGCGCAAGAATTATTAGAGTCAGAGGCGGGTTATACCTCAAATGAACCTGTGAGTTTGTGTATTGCCGCGGCAATAGAAAGTGCGGTCGTACATATGATTGCCGACGGTATTTGGAAACGAGCTTGGAATTTACTTGATGCAGCATCTGGAGTAAAAAACCCAACATTACAAAAATACTGGTTAGAAGCACATACTGAAAATCAAGTATTAGAACGGATTAAGCAAAGCTAGTCGTATTGGTACATTTGTATAGTAATAGAGAATATTTATAAAAAAGGATATCAAATTGATATCCTTTTTTAATTCAAATTTGCGATTAATATTGATGGCACTCAGTAAATCAATTTTCAAACTTGATAATCGTTTCTTAGTCTTAACCAAGCCACAATTGTGTTTTAGTCGCATCAATGATGCTAAGCGAAATCGTGTCTAAAGCCGCTTCACTGATCGTTAATGTTCCTTGCATCAATTCATCACGTCTAAACCAATGCAAAGTGATTTGTTCGCCAAGGGTTCGACTTTGCAGTTGCTGTTCAAATTGACTGGTTACTTGCAAGTGGTCTGCTGCAATCAATAAATCACCCGCACTTAATCCCGCTTGATGTGCTGGACTGTGTTGGCTAACCGTTAGAATTTTTAACCCTAATGATTCCGCTTTTGTTTTTGCGCCAAAACCAATGTTATAACCTGTAGCTCCAGCACCACCCAAATCAGTTACACCTTCACTGGCCCGTAAACTCATATTCACGCCCACTTGAGCCAGTAATTCTTTTAGTGGCAAATCGTCTGTGTTGTCGAGATAAGTAAATATATCGTCACAAGGGCGATTTAATAGCGCTTCAACAATCTGTTGATGGCTTGACGATTCAGTACCTACACCCGTTAAACCATATTGTTGCCAAAGTGTACGCATAACATCATCAAGGCTGTATTTACCTTGGGTTTCAATACGGATAGTTAAGTCTACATACAAGGCAAATAGTGCGCCTTTAGTGTAATAACTGACAATTGCATTAGCGGCATTTTCATCTTGCTTATAAAACTTAGTCCAAGCATTAAAACTTGATTGCTTTAAGGTTTGTTTAAAGCGACCTTCGCCTCGGTATACTCGAGTCATAATTTGACTGAGTAAAGTAAGGTAACCTTTCTCATCAATACACTGAGATTTAAAGGTAATTAAATCATCGTAATATGACGTGATACCTTCGTACGCCCACAATTGAGAAGTATAAGACTCTTGTGATAAATCAAATGGCGTAAACTCAGCAGGTTTAATCCGTTTAACGTTCCATGAGTGGAAATATTCATGGCTGCACAGTGATAAATAAGTGCGATAACCTTTATCTACTGGCGCATCGAGTGACAAAGGTAAGTCGTTGCGAGAGCACATTAACGCTGTTGATGCTTTATGTTCTAAACCGCCAAAACCATTGTCCAAAACGGTTGTCATGAACACATAACGCTTAAAGGGTGCTGGAGTGCCAAATAAATTAATTTGATATTCGCAAATCGCTTGTAAATCTTTGGCTAATCGAGCCATATTTGCTCTTTGTTTGCCACTGAGTACGATATCGTGTGGCACACCAGCAGCGAAAAAGGTTTCAATGGTCAGTTCACCCATTTCAACGGGATGGTCAATTAAGTCATCGTAGTTTTCAGCGCTAAAATCACCAAAGCTAAATTGTTCACCTGATGCTCTAGTCATGCTGGTGGCTAGCGTCCAATGAGCTAATTCTGCAAGTGCAGGTTTAGCCATGGTGACGGTATGTGGTTGAGACTCAAGACCATTAGCCGCTAGAAACACGCTACTGCCATTAAAAAAGCCATGATTAGTATCAAGGTGTGCAGTGCGAACAGACAAATCCCATGCATAAATTTGATAACACAGAGTGATATCACTGCCTTGGTTATTCAATTGCCATGTTTGTTTATCTAATTGAGTGACTGCAAGCGATTGTAGATTCTCTTTGGCATCAATTTCAATGATATTTTTGGCAAAATCGCGGATCATGTAGCTGCCAGGTAACCATGCTGGTAATGAAAAAATCTGAGATGGATTGGCGTTTTTTAGCGTAAAGGTCACTTCAAATAAATGAGCTTTTGGGTCGACCGCATGAATATGATAATGCATAAAGAATTCCGAATGAGTGGCAAGTCGCAATCAAAACGATTGAGCTATAATAACCAATGCTGCCAAAATTGACTCACTTAAGCAAACGAATCCCATTTTAGGCAAAATATTACCCATAAAAAGCGTTTTTACTGGAGTGATAGTTCAAAGAGTTGATAGTATTATCAATAGCATCAATGCAGTTATCTAATGAGGGCATCCAAATGGCCGAAGAAACCATATTTAGCAAAATTATCCGCCGTGAAATTCCAGCGGATATTTTATACCAAGATGAATTAGTCACCGCATTTCGGGATATTGCTCCGCAAGCTCCTACGCATATTCTGATTATTCCCAATCATTTAATCGCGACAGCAAATGATGTTAAAGCGTCTGATGAATTAGCATTAGGGCGGATGATAACAGTAGCGGCCAAACTTGCCGATGAAGCCGGTATTGCTGAAGATGGATATCGCTTAATCATGAATTGCAATAAGCATGGTGGTCAAGAGGTGTACCATATTCATATGCATCTTTTAGGGGGTAAACCATTAGGCCCAATGCTGAGTCGTGGATAATGAAAATTAACAGTGATTTTTTCCCGTTAACTGAAGTTGCCACCCGTTTTGTCAACCAGTTAGCTCAGTGCCGTCGTTTAGGGCTTTCAGTGCAAGAAGCCAGTGAGCATCATGTGTTAATTGAGTTACCTTACAGTCAAGATATTATTGGTTACCCCGACACCGGAGTCATTCATGGTGGGGTGATCACAACCTTGATAGATACCGCTTGTGGCACAGCCGTGGTATGCGCCATTTTGAAGAAGTACCAATCGTTAGAGTTGTCTCCAACATTGGATTTACGTGTCGACTACATGAAACCCGCAGAGCCTCATAAGTCGGTTTATGCCTTTGCTGAATGCTATCGTTTATCGTCAAGCGTTGCTTTTACCCGTGCGATAGCATATCAAGACAGTATTGATGAACCTATCGCTCACGCGGTGGGTTCTTTTATGCGAATTAGTCCAGAAATGGTCGGCGAAGAGTTTCGTCAAGTGTTAATGGGGAATTTACCGGGGGCGAAATCATGAGTGAGCCAACCCAAATAGAGACACAAAAGGGTTTAGATGTTCAAGATGTGGTTAAACGTGCCATTGAACTGAATGATTATAGTTACCTACTTGAGAAAGTACCTTACTCACAATTTATTGGCATGTCAGTGGCCCGTTTTGGTGATGAAATGGTATTTAGACTGCCGGCTAAAGATGACAACATTGGTAATCCGATTTTACCTGCAATACATGGCGGAGTGATTGCTGGGTTTATGGAAATGTCGGCAATTGTGCAATTAATGGTATTTATGCAAGCCAAGAAAGTACCTAAAATTGTTGATTTTTCAATTGATTATTTACGCGCAGGTTTACATCAAGATACCTTTGCAGAATGTAAAATTACTCGCCAAGGCCGCCGTGTGGCTAACGTCAGTATGAACTGTTGGCAAACCAACCGTAAACAATTAATAGCCACTGCCAGAGCACATTTTTTGATAGATTAAGTCAACGTTTTACATTAACAGCAAATAAGGAGATAGCATGAAAATAACGTCAATATTTGTGTTCGCATTAGCATTGTTGCTTAGCGCCTGTGCGCATAACACGGCAGGTATTTCGGTAGACTCAAGCGGACAGGTTAGAGTCGATAGCAGCTCTTTTGCCAGTGATGTCAATGTTGTGGATATTTCATCTGTCATGGTTGCTGACTTAATCAAAGCATCGGCGCTAATTCAAAGCAGATCGAGCACTGACCTACGTCTACAATATAAGTTCACTTGGTACGATGCTAGCGGATTTACAGTTGAGGATGAAGCAAGCAGTTGGAAGTCGGTTAAATTACATGGTAAACAGCAGTTGCAAGTGGGCGCGGTAGCGCCCAATACACAAGCTATTCGATTTGAGATTTATGTGCGCGAAGCTTTCTCAAATTAAGCCACGCTACAGAGAACTTGAAGAGACATGATTACTGAGATTTAATATAAAGTTAATCAATTATATTTTTGCGTTATCAAATTGTATCGCTGCTCGTGTATTCATGGTGAAGTTAGTTTATAATCGTGATCGCCAAGGGGTGTTCAGTAAAACCTGAACTGAGATGTCTGTATGACGAACCCTTAGAACCTGATCCGGCTTATACCGGCGTAGGAATGGGCCACACTATTTATGTGCACCTCTTATTCGCTACTCTTGCCGGATCTCAAAATCACTATTTGAGGTCCTATGTTCACGAAAAACTCTACTAGGTTATACCAAACACCAATCGCCTTAGCGGTAATGGTGGCATTAAGCTCGCCTGTGGTTATGGCTAAAACGGCCGATGTTGAAAATGTCACTCCCGAATATGAAAAAATGGAAGTGATTGTTGTTAATGCTGATTTTAGTAATATCAGCCTTGATAAAATGCCGTCAAGCGTGACGGTTATTGATGCCCAACAATTAGAAGACGAAGGGGCGCAACATTTTGAAGATGTGCTCAATTCTATTGCCAACTTTAACTGGTCTGGTGGCAGTTCTCGTCCTAAATATTTCCAAATTCGTGGTGTCGGTGAACAAGAACAATATCAAGGTGCACCTAACTCATCGGTTGGCTTTGTGGTCGACGACATCGACCTATCAGGCCTTGGCATGGTGTCGAGTATGTACGACATGCAGCAAGTTGAAGTCTTGCGCGGTCCACAAGGTACTCAATATGGTGCTAATGCACTAGCTGGATTAATTTACTTAAAAAGTAATGACCCTACCGAATCATTTGAACATGGCGCAAAAGTCAGTTTAGGTGATGACAATCTTCGTACTCTTTCTGGTTTTAGCTCTGGTCCACTCAATGACTCAGGTAAATTGCTCTACCGTGTATCACTAGAACAGCACAATCAAAATGGTTACCGTGACAACCTTTATCTTAACCGTGATGATACCAATGAACGTGATGAGTTAACGGCTAGGGCTAAGTTCCGTTGGTACGCTACTGACGATCTTCAAGTTGATTTAACCTTATTGCATGCCAATTTTGATAATGGTTACGATGTGTGGACATTAGATAATAATCGCAGTAATACCTTAACTGACCAACCCGGTGTTGATACACAAAAAACGACTGGAGCAGGGGTTAAGTTCATATACACGGGTATGCAAGCATTTGACTTCACATCATTAACATCATTTGCGCAAACTGATCATCATAATGGATATGATGGTGATTGGGCCAATTCGGATTATTGGGCGAGTAAAGCATGTACTGTGTATGACGACGCAGGAGCGGCCTCAGGTACTGAACCTTGTGTTTATGATTACACCTGGGACAAAAAGGGCGATCGTAAAACCTTTACCCAAGAGTTCCGTTTATCATCCAAAGATGCAGGACGCATCTTCGCCGGTAGTACCGACTGGTTATTGGGTGTATACGCGATGAATTTGAAAGAAGATAACGACTTATACTCGGAATACAACACCTGGCCAGATGAAGTGTTGCAGTCAAACTATGAGGCGACAAACTATGCCATATTTGGTCAATTAGACAGCCATTTAGGTGATGATTACTTATTGTCGACTGGGTTGCGTTTCGAGCGCCGCGATAGTGATTATAGTGACAGCAATAAAGATGACTTTGCCCCATCAGAAGATATGTGGGGCGGCCATATTGCGTTGTCAAAAGCCATTAATGCTAATCACAATGCTTATGCTCGTGTCGCCCGCGGTTATAAGGCGGGTGGTTTTAATATGACACTGCCTGCTGAATTGTCTGACAAGAAACAGTTCGACACTGAGATTTTATATAACTATGAAGTTGGCTTAAAATCGAGCTGGTTTGATGGAGAAGTGGATTCTACCTTGGCGCTATTTTATATGGACCGCCAAGACCAACAAGTTGCCGCCTCTTTACAAGACCCAGATAGCCCGCAGCGTTTTATTCTATTTACCGAAAATGCTGGCAGTTCAAGTAACTATGGCGCGGAACTCGATGCAAAATGGTATTTAACAGAAAATATTGAATTCTATGGTAGTTTCGGTTGGTTAGAAACTGAATATGGCCAATATCAATACAGTGACAAATACGGTTCTACCGTCGATTTATCTGGGCGCGACTTAGCGCATTCACCTAAATTTACTTACAGTGCTGGTATGACTTATGTTGCTGATTCTGGTTGGTTTGTAAACGTGAATGCCAGTGGTAAAAGCCAGTTTTATTATTCTGACAGCAATGAATCTCAGTCAGAAGCCTATACCATTTATAACGCCCGTTTAGGCTATGAAACGCCAACATGGTCGGCATATTTATGGGGCCGCAATTTGTTTGATGAACAATATGGTGTGCGAGGCTTTTACTTTGGCAACGAACCAGATCAAGATTGGGTCGATAAACAATATATTCGTTACGGTGATCCGCGCCAAATGGGTGTGACATTAGAAGTTCAATTTATGTAATGACATAAAATCGCTGTAGCCTTTGTTGCAGCGATTTTTATTAAGGAATAGAAATGAAGTTAACTGCAGAAATCAGTATGTATCCGTTCAATGAAAACTATCTCGATCCTATCCAATGGTTTATCGGCAGAGTGGATAGTTATGACAATATTCAACGAGTGACTAACGCGATGGCAACCCAAGTCTGTGGCGAGTATGCTGATGTAATGTCGATGCTAGCCGTTGAAATGCAAGCCGCACATCAAAAGTGGGGTAAAGCTGTTTTTGTGTGTAAATTTATCGGTGGTGAGCTCAACCTAGCTCATAGCGAATAACCACAATGAATGATCTATTTATAACGCTACAACAAGCCTTTAGTGAAGCGTCATTAATGACGTTTTGGGAGGCTGTTGCCGTTATGCTAGCGCTTGCTTACTTAATTCTTGCTATGCGGACTAATATCTGGTGTTGGTCGGCAGCATTTATTAGTACCGCCATTTACACTGTACTATTTTGGAATGTATCGTTATTGATGGAGTCAGTCCTTAATATTTATTATATGGGGATGGCGGTATATGGTTATTGGCTGTGGTTGCACGTGCCACCTTCTCAGCAAAGCAATTTGCACAATTCTGAGCTGCATAATGGTACTCAGCACAACATAGAAACCAATCACCTTAATATTACCAGTTGGTCTTGGAGTACTCACGCTCGGCTTATCGGCGCGACATCATTAGTGTCTATGCTGGTGGGATATTTAATGGCTCATTACACGTCGGCCGCATTTCCCTATATCGATGCGGCAACCACTTGTTTTGCTATCGTTACAACCTATCTAGTAGCGAAAAAAGTGCTGGAAAATTGGCTCTATTGGGTCGTCATTGATTTTGTGTCTATTTACCTTTACTTCCAAAAAGGCTTAATGCTGACATCGGGTTTGTTTGTTTTATACGTCGCAATGGCAGTTGGCGGATACATGATGTGGCGTAAGAAATATCGTCATCATATAATAACGCAACACAATACGAGTCAAGAGGTGGTTGGTGCATAACCAACCATAATATCATTTTATTAGAGTAAATATTTGATGTCCCAGCCGTTGTTATCTCTACCTATCGATGTGCTTAATATAATCAACAAAGCCATGCCAACTACATTATTTCAGCAGCTTGCTACGCAATGTACTGCGGTGTCTTTTCTTAACACAGGGATCAGTAATGTTAATATTAAGTTATCTTGTGAAGATGGCGATAAGGTCTTACGAGTAAATCAGCCTCACAGTAATTGGTGCGATAGAGCGCTTGAAGTTGAATGTTGGCAAGCTGCAATTGTGGCTAACATTGCACCTGCATTGATTTGGGTCAGTGATGATAAGCAAGTGTATCTGAGTGAGTTTATTGATCAACCAGAGACAGACTGGTCGATATTTGCCTCAATGCGCAGTCACTTATCGCTTGGGCAATCGACAAATCAATCCATTTCGGCTGTGGATGCCGTTCCTTTACTTAGTGCATTATTTTGTAAACTCAGTGTGTTGCCGGTGCCGGAGAAAAGCATTACCGTTAGTGAGCAATGGCAACAATATGCATACCAATTAGATTCATTAACGGGGTCGCAAAAAGATCCACAATGGCATGATGCGAGGCAGCAATTGTTACGCTTAAATGGGCTTGTTCGACATTGGTTATCGCAGTTAGAAGCCTGTGTGTTGCTGCCGACTTTTTGTCATCGAGATTTAACTCCACACAATTTACTGCTTAGCGGCAGTGCCCCTCAGCAACTGCTTTGTATAGACTATGAATATGCTGTGGCGAGCCATCCGTTGTTCGATTTAGCCAGCGTCGTGGCTAGTCATCAACTATCAACGATGCAAGCTAACCAATTAATCGATAACGTGATTATGCAATATTGTCAGGTTGCTAGCCTCACCGATGTGTCTGCGGCCAAAGCGGCATTACCCGCCGCAATAAATTGTTTTTGGTTATTCTCGGCAATGTGGGCGTTATTAATGGCAGCCAAAGAACCGCAAAAATCTACACAATACTTACAATACTTTACAAAGTATTTTACATTAATCACTTGCTAATATGCTCTGATAAAGTACAAGCTTCTGATAAAGTATAAGTGAAGTAATACCAGTTCTAATAAATATCTGGTCATTCAGCGCCTACTAGACAAGTAATAAGATTATAGACATAGTTTTTCTACGTCAAAATCATATTAAGCAGCATAGAAGGTTCTGAAACCCGTCCTGCGGGAGTCATTCAGACTTTCTATTTTTTGTTGCATTGTTTCATAAGGGAACAACCATTCTTTCAACAATGCGTCTCAAACTGAAAAATCTGAGTGACTCTGATTGATCACATCATTACTGGAATTGATATAAATTTTGATAAAGGAATTATCTGTGTCTAAAAAATTGATTATCCTACTGTTAAGTAGCTTATTTTTTGTCGGCTGCTCAACCAAAGTAAGCTATTTCTTTCTGGATTGGGCGATAGAGTGGGAAGTTGAAGAGTACGTAGAGTTAACCTCAGAACAGCAAGATAAATTTGATATTATTATTGAATCGTTTTTAGTCTGGCATCGCCAACAAGAATTACCGCGTTATCGTGATCAACTGTCTTTATTATCGACATTGACTAATCAACAAACAATGACCCCGGAGCTATGGCTTAACCAAGTGTCAATGGCGAAGGCACATTGGTCCCGAATTTTCGATTTTGTTATGCCTGATCTGTTACCTATTATGGCGAGCTTATCTGATGGACAAGTTGATCAGATACTGGCGCAGCTAAAAAAAGAACAACAAGAATTAATCGAAGAATACGCCGGCAAAGATCAAGCTGAATTGATAAAAGACTCAGATAAAAGAATCGCCGAGCAATTATCTGAATGGACTGGCGATGCTACAGATGAACAAAAAAACATTATTCATCAAGCTAATACGCAGCGTTTAGCCACGTTAGACATGTGGCTTGAGTATCGCCATGAATGGCTAAGTCAATTTGAACAAGCACTGAAACGCCGTCAGCAAACTGATTATTTTACCCAACAAATGAAATTATTAATGATCTCGCCAGATGAACTGAAATCAGAGGTTTATCGCGATAATGTTACCGAAAACACCCGTAAGTTTGGCTCAATGTTGATTACGCTTAATCAAACATTTAGTCAAAAACAACGTAAGCACTTTGATAAAAAATTAGCTGAATTAGTAGAAGATTTAACTGAATTACACTTAGACAAATAATATCTATTTTTATCCGTTAGTCTCCAAAGCTGAAATATTTTTAATCTTCAGCGGGTCTATTACTACAACAACGATTTCAGCTAGGATTATTTATGCAGACACTAAGTGGATTTTATCAACAGTTTTTAAATGTGATTAAACATACAGAAGGCTTAGCCGCCTTACTGCTAAGGCTTTATCTTGCGCCAGTGCTAATGCAGGCAGGATACAACAAATTGTCACATTTTGAAGACACCGCAGCATGGTTCGGCAATCCCGACTGGGGACTCGGTTTACCTATGCCAGAAGTCATGACTGCGTTAGCTGCAGGCACTGAA
The DNA here is from genome assembly GCF_040310065.1 of Shewanella sp. TB7-MNA-CIBAN-0143. Lineage (NCBI taxonomy): Bacteria > Pseudomonadati > Pseudomonadota > Gammaproteobacteria > Alteromonadales > Shewanellaceae > Shewanella > Shewanella sp. TB7-MNA-CIBAN-0143. The sequence goes on along the minus strand of NZ_JBEOPL010000004.1, from coordinate 199,556 downwards.
TTGTTCGGTGGTTTTTTACTGTTGATTGGTTTAGCCACTCGAATCGTGGCATTGCCAATGATGGTCACAATGCTAGTTGCTGTTTTTGCGGTGCATTTACCCAATGGTTGGTTGGCTATTGCCGACCCAAGTTCGTGGTTGGCGAATGAGCAAGTGTTAGCTTCAGCGGAAAAGCTTTCTGCGGCGAAAGCTATTTTACAAGAGCACGGTAATTATGAATGGCTAACCAGTTCAGGTAATTTTGTTATTTTAAATAATGGTATTGAATTCGCGATGACGTATCTAATTATGTTATTGGTATTATTTGTGATTGGTGGCGGCCGTTACACCAGCGTTGATTACTTTATAGGACGCCGGTTGTTAAAGTAACCTTGTTTACATCACCTGAACTCAGTATAAAAAAGGGCTGTTTGAGAGGCGTTTGTTATTTCGAGTTTAGGTTACATAGAACAACCCTAAAAAATCCCACCTAATACGTGGGATTTTTGCTAATATCGGCAGCATAATTTACTCAAAAGGATTGTATCTTGGACGCCAAACAACTGTTATTGACTCGCCAATCGACGCCTCGCCTAGTTGCCCCAGCACCCAATGCCGAACAACTCACTTTTTTGCTTGATGCAGCAGCAAGAGTACCAGACCACGGTGCATTAACGCCTTGGGAATTTATTATTGCGGTAGATGATGGCTTAGCTAAGTTGGCAGATATTTTTGTTGATGCGGCTAAAAAAAGTGGTGCAGATGATACTTTTCTGACTAAAGTCGCTAACATGCCTTATCGTGCGCCTATGGTGATTACGGTCGTCGCCAAAACACAAACGCATGATAAAGTACCCGTTTTAGAACAGCATATAGCAGCGGGTTGCGCCACGATGGCAATGCAGCAGGCGGCATTTGCGATTGGGCTAGGTGCGGTATGGCGTACAGGCGATTTTGCTTTTGATGCTAATGTGAATAACGCATTAGGATTAGCCGCAGACGATCAAATTGTTGGCTTTTTATATGTTGGCACCCCAGCAGTGCTCGCTCCCACTAAACCGCTTAAAAGTGGCCAGCAATTTGCGCGATATTTGTAAGCATTGCAAGGTTGGGGTTATGACCAATGGGCCACGACGTTGGTGGCCGCAGGCCATAAGTACAAAGCAAAACAAACACCAAGATCTCGGCTTAAAAGCATTAGCGGGACGACGAGAAGAGGGTTAACAAGCTCTTGTTCAATAATATATTAAGAAACAATCAGACTTTATTCACTGAACTTCAAAGCAAAGCTCTAAAACAAATCTATTCGTAGAACTCGAGTGGGATCATGTTTTGATAGACATAATAGCCTAATGGTCCCATTAACAAACTCAGCATAGACCACACTACACGTTGACCATGTTTGATATGTGCTTTCGAGGTATAGGCTCGATAGCAAAAGTGAATATGTAAAATCAGTAATGCAATGAGCATTAATACTAACGTAATATCCATATTATTCATGTCATGTTCCTTTGCGTTCCAGCAATGACTTATCTAAGTGTAAGCTTAAAATTAAAATCTGCAGTAAAAATAATAGAAATCCATGTTCTTAAACGGCTATTCACTGCTAACACCTTTAATTTACGTTAAAAATTATCCGATTAATAGCCCGTAAACCATTAAATATTCATAATTTTTTAATTTTTGCACAAAGGTATTACTTGTCCATCATTACGTACTGAATGTTTGAGGTAAATCAAAGTTTTTTGTGGTAACCACAATGGATATTTGCACATGGTCACGTTAAATAGCGGGCTATTGATTAATGTGGTTAACCAAGCGTTAACTTTAGGGTATGGCATGGTGTCAAACCACGAAGGTTCAACATTAGCAAACTGTCGAATAAACGGAAAAATAGCAAAATCAGCTAGTGTTGGGCTGTCGGTACACAAATAGTTGTGCTGCAGCAACTGCCTTTCCAACAACTGAATAAACAGCTCTGCCTGTTGTCGATACCAAAGTTGACTGTATTCAGGGAACCTGTCGGCATACTTATATTTATCTAACCATGGTTTAAATTGATTATCATTGGCATTAATGAGCGATTCAGTCATTGATTTATCTAACCAGTATTGCAGGACTTGATACTCTTCTGTGGTTAAGTAATGGTTTTCTGGCGCTGGGTGTTCAGTTAATACAAAGCGCATAATATCTAGACTTTCACTGATCACTTGGCCGTTAGTAAACTCTAAAACCGGCACTGTGCCTTTGGCCGAAATGGTGATCAGCTCTGCGGGTTTATTTTTAAGCTCTATTTCACGCACTAACGGATTCAGTTGGCTCAAATGAAGACTAATACGTGCTCGCATAGCATAAGGGCAACGACGAAAGGTGTACAAAATGGCAGAATTCATTAGGTGTCTATAAAATGATGTCTTGCTAATAGAGTAACGTTTCTTGGCTGAAAACCCAAAATTAACCGCTACCAACATTGTAAAAAAGTACATCTGCTGGTTTTAGTATTTTTTTGACTGTGATTTAGGTATACTTTCGGCCGTTTTTTTGAGTCTGTGCACAATGTGCAGACCTTATTTATATGCACAGTAATATGCACTGGAAATTAAGTTCCAGCCAGCGGAGACCTCATTTTTATGCAACAACCTAAACAAGCGTCTAAACAAGAGCCTAAACAAGAGCCTAAACAAGAGCCTAAACAAGAACCTATTCAAAAAGCTATAACAGCTGCATCTCAAGCCCAAGTCGCTGTGTGCGCGTTATATAAATTCGTGGCATTACCGCATTTTGAGGCAGTTCGTCAGCCATTGCTGAGTGTCATGGAACAAAACGAAATTAAAGGCACTTTGTTGCTTGCTCAAGAAGGCATTAATGGCACTGTTGCAGGAACCTCATCAGCGATTGATATTTTATTGGCCTGGTTGGGCACTCAACCTGGTTTAGATAATATCGTGACTAAGCTATCTTTTGACGCTGAAATGCCGTTTTATCGCACCAAAGTGAAGCTGAAAAAAGAAATTGTGACTATGGGTATTGAAGGTATTGATCCTCGTAAAGTCGTCGGGACCTATGTGAAACCTAAAGACTGGAATGCACTTATTTCAGATCCAGATGTGGTGTTGGTTGATACCCGTAATGATTACGAAGTGAAGATTGGTACTTTTAAAAATGCTGTTAATCCAGTAACCGAGACTTTCCGTGAGTTTCCTGAATATGTGAAGCAAAATTTAGATCCGGCTAAACACAAAAAAGTGGCGATGTTTTGTACCGGTGGTATTCGCTGTGAAAAATCTACTGCATATTTGAAAGAGCAGGGCTTTGATGAGGTATATCATCTTGAAGGCGGCATATTAAAATATCTTGAAGAAGTCGAGCAAGAGCAAAGCTTATGGGAAGGTGAATGCTTTGTGTTTGATAACCGCGTAGCGGTAAATCACAGCTTAGAAAAAGGTCAATACGATCAGTGTAATGCTTGTCGTATGCCAATTACTGAAGCAGAAAAACAAACTGAAGCCTATGTTCAAGGAGTCAGCTGTCCTCATTGCATTGATAAAGTGCCTGAAGAACAACGTCAGCGGTTTATTGAACGTGAACGTCAAGTCCAATTAGCCAAGCAACGCGGTGAAGCGCATATTGGTAGCGATGTAAAGCAAGTGATTGATGCTCGTCGCCAACAAAAAGAAGCTCAGCGTAAAGCACAAGAAAAAATGAATAACAAAGGCTAATGAATACCTTTGCTAAAACGAAAGCCCAATCTACATAAGATTGGGCTTTTTTGTTATGGGCACAGTATTAATAGTTACCCTATTAGGTTAGTTAGATTTTTATCATTTTAAACGCCATATACAGCGTTGCCTTTTAAGATAGGGGACTCGCTTTACCCAAGCGGGAGATAAAACAGTGATAAAGGGTTTAGCAAGTGTCATAAGTGTGTTATTTTGAGCGCTTTTTTCGATTAGATGACAGAAGGTAAGTCAATGTTTGTTGGATTTGATTACGGCAGTGCCAACTGTGCGATTGGGGTAATGATTGATGATACGGTATCGTTATTACCATTATCAACTCATTCGGATTTTATGCCTTCAACGTTGTACGCAATGGATCGCGAGCTTATTGCCGAGGCGGTATACCAAGGATTACCAGAACACTTAAAAGCAGAGTATTCTCATTTGCGCAGTTCTCAGTTAATGCGTGCAAAACAAATGCGTCATGAGCTTGATCTGTCGCCGAATGAACAAGCCGTATTTGTTGGCCAAGCTGCGATAGATGCTTATTTAGACATGCCTGAAGAAGGTTTCTATGTCCGTTCTCCAAAGTCTTTTTTAGGTGCCAACGGATTACGTGTTGAACAAATAGCCTTATTTGAAGACATTGTCACCTTGATGATGCAACATGTTAAAACACTAGCCGATAAAGCGTTAAACGCAAAATCGCTTAGCGCAGCGAGCCATGCGGTGATAGGTCGACCGGTTAATTTTCAAGGCATAGGTGGCCAAGACAGTAATCAACAAGCTGAAACCATTTTACGCCTGGCGGCTACTCGTTCAGGCTTTACTGATGTGAGGTTTTTATTTGAACCCTTAGCTGCAGGTATGGATTTTGAATCAAACCTTAGCGATGACAATACCGTGTTAGTGGTCGATGTTGGCGGTGGTACGACAGATTGTTCAGTGGTAAAGATGGGGCCGTCCTACATTAAGCAACAAGACCGCAGCCCAGACTGCTTTGGCCATTCAGGTCAACGGATTGGTGGTAACGATTTAGATATCGCATTAGCGATGACTGGATTGATGCCAAGCTTTGGTGCAGACACGTTAATGATTAACGGTAAACCTATGCCAAGAACACCTTTTTGGAACGCGGTGGCCGTCAATGATATTAGTGCCCAACGTGACTTTGTTAGTTTACCTTCTCGTAAGTTAGTTGAGCAGCTAATCAAAGAAGCACAGCAGCCTGAACTATTAGTTCGTTTACAAAAAGTACAAAAGAATCAAATGAGTTATCAAGTGGTACGCCAAGCTGAAGCGGCGAAAATTAGTTTGTCAGACAATGATACCATTCTATGTTCGTTAGATTTTATTGAAAAGGGGCTGTTAGTCCCATTAACAGCAGCACAGTTTGAGCAAGCCATTAATGATCCCTTAGCGAAAGTTGAAGCATTAATGAAACAAGCGATGCAAACGGCTATCGCCAAAGCGGAGCAACAAGATTGCGATATGCCAACCAGTCCTGATATTGTATATGTAACAGGCGGTACGGCCCGAAGCCCAGCTATATACAATAAAATTGCTAGTGTTTACCCCAATGCCAAAGTGGTGGTGGGTGACCATTTCGGTTCGGTAACAGCAGGTTTAACCCGTTGTGCTCAAAGTGCATTTAACTAAAATTCATTGCACTTAGCTCGCGAAGGCTGATGGTTATGTTAAAGGCTGATGGTTATGCTAAAGGTTGATCATTGTGCTAATAGTAGAATGATCAACAAGCTTGCTTTGTCTGCCATCAATATGGTCAATTAATATGATTATCGTGCTTACCATAATGATGACAATGTTAGTTATTATTATGGCCTGCGGTGGCCGCGCGTCAGTGTGGACTTATTTGTCATTAAAGGCATAGCCATAATGGTTTACCTTTAATGACAGAACATCTCAATTTTTTATAACAACCTATTTTGATGATATAAACTCATAATATTAAAAGGTGTTACCGATGAAAAAAATGCTAATAGTGCTAGGGTTAACGGCACTTCTTACGGCTTGTTCTGACAATGAAGTCGGTGATGTATCACTTGGGATGTTTACGACACAAGACATAAAATTAAACATTTTAAAGGATGACATCGTAACAGGTGTCACTTGTCACATCGCCTCAATAGAAGAAAATCTTAGTTTTTCAGATCCAAGTGATAGCTCTATCTCTTGCAGACAAACAGGGGAAATCACCACCGATATGATTGCACAAATAGATAAAAGTAAATCTGGTGAAGTTGTGTTTAAAAAATCAAAAAGTATATTTTTCAAAACCATGAAAATCAGAAGAATATTCGATGCTGAAAATCAAACGTTAATGTATGTCTCTTACTCTACCAAAGAAACATCGGGAAGCTTCAAACACAGCCTTTCGACCGTTCCACTTTGGGGAACCAAAGCTTATGTTGACCTCGCACCAGCTCACTAAGGGCAAAGGTCTGTCTTGCTTCGAGCATATTTAGTATGCATTTTCTACCATCTTGTTATCTGGTTATCTTGTTATCTGGTTTTGGTACAAGGGAAAATAGGTTGTTCGGTTAATTGATTTCACAATGAATCATTAACAGGTTAACTCGCCATTTAAGGCATACAAAAATGCCTGTTAGGTTCGCTAACAGGCATGTCGAATTGAGCAGATTAAATGAATACGTGAATTAACACTCGACGATATTCACCGCAAGACCGCCTTTTGCTGTTTCTTTGTATTTACTGCGCATGTCTTTACCGGTTTCCATCATCGTTTTAATGACTTTATCCAGTGACACTTTGTGATTACCGTCACCGCGAAGTGCCATGCGTGAAGCATTAATCGCTTTTACAGCACCCATAGCATTACGTTCAATACAAGGTACTTGGACTAGGCCGCCAACTGGATCGCAGGTTAAACCTAAGTTATGTTCCATGCCAATTTCAGCGGCGTTCTCAACCTGTTCCACGGTTCCGCCCATGATTTCAGTTAACGCACCGGCTGCCATTGAACAGGCTACGCCCACTTCACCTTGGCAACCCACTTCAGCGCCAGAAATCGAGGCATTTTTCTTGTACAAAATACCAATGGCAGCAGCGGTTAACAGGTAGCGGCTGCACACATCGATATCGACTTCTTGCACAAACATATCGTAGTAACACAATACTGATGGGATAATCCCTGCTGCGCCGTTTGTTGGCGCTGTAACAACGCGGTCGCCTGCGGCATTTTGCTCGTTAACCGATAAAGCAAATAAATCGACCCAGTCCATAGCGGTCAATGGGTCAGTGTTATTTCGCCCTTCCGCTTTTAAGCGACGGTAGAGTGCTGGCGCACGTCGGCGTAATTTTAAACCGCCTGGCAATATGCCTTCTTTGTGATAACCACGTTCAACGCAGTTTTTCATGGTTTGCCAAATTTTCCACAAACCTTGCTTGATATCATCTTCACTGGCAATGCTAAGTTCATTGGCCATCATTAATGATGAAATACTTAAGCCGTTGTCGCAGCACAATTGCAGCAATTGCAATGCACTATTAAAGTCGTAAGGTGCTTGTTCTATTGGCGTTGCTGGAGACGCATTACGTTGAGTGATTTCATCTTCATCAAGAATAAACCCGCCGCCAACTGAATAATAGGTACGCTGATATATGCATTCGCCTTTAGACAATGCATATAAGGTCATGGCATTAGCATGTGCAGGTAAGGTTTTACGTCTGTGGTAGGTTACCCCTTCTTCGCGAGTAAATTTCACCTGACGTCCGTCTGCTAAGGTAAGTTTTTGAGTCGTAGACACAATGTCTAAAATGGCATCAATCCCATCGGTATCTACGGTTTCTGGATCTTCACCCATCAGGCCTAAAATGACCGCTTTTCCTGTGCCGTGACCTTTACCTGTTTGGCCTAAAGATCCAAATAATTCTGCTTGTAACTCATCGGTATTCGCTAATAAATTATTATCAGCGACATGCTGTATAAAAATTTTACCTGCCTTCATAGGACCCACTGTATGTGAGCTAGAAGGACCGATACCAATTTTGAACATGTCAAATACGCTAATCATGTTGTTTAACCCTTGCTGAGTCGTTTATTGTTTTCGTTATAAGTGAGTATAATCGTCAAAAGTAATGTTGGCGGTTTATCTCTTATTCTTGGTAGAGTATCCCACACATTAATCAATGACAGTTCATTAGATTTTTTGATGCATTATTCTCACATTAGCCAGCCTTATACTTGATGCATAATGTGACTGGATCAACCTGGCATGATTGTCAGCTATATAGATAAGGGAAAGATTTGAGCTATTTAATGATGGATCTTGCAGGTTTAACTGTATCTGCAACAGAAACTGAGCAATTACAGCATCCGCAAGTGGGTGGTATTATATTGTTTAGTCGCAACTGTGAAAATAAAAGTCAATTAATTGAATTGGTTAAAAGTGTTCGCAGTATTCGCCCTGAATTATTAATTGCGGTCGATCATGAAGGTGGCCGAGTTCAACGTTTTCGTGAAGGTTTTAGTTTAATTCCTGCCATGGGTGATATTTTACCTGCCGCTAAAGGCGATTTAACATTAGCTAAACAATGGGCGAAAGAGTGCGGATTTTTAATGGCTGTTGAGCTGTTAGCGTGTGATATTGATTTAAGTTTTGCGCCTGTTTTAGACGTAAATGGTATAAGTGAAGTGATTGGAAAGCGCAGTTTTAGTGCAAATCCTGATGAAGTCAGTGCATTAGCTCAGCAGTTTATCATTGGCATGAATGAGGCCGGTATGGCTGCGGTAGGAAAACATTTTCCTGGTCATGGCAGTGTTGCTGCCGATTCACATATTGCCATGCCAGTTGATCCAAGGACTAAAGAGCAGGTGGAAGCTTTTGATATGCAGCCATTTAAGCTCTTGATAGGTTCTCAGCAGCTACAAGGTGTGATGCCAGCACATGTGGTTTATTCAAATATTGATCCTAATCCCGCTGGCTTTTCATCTTACTGGCTACAAACTATTTTACGTCAACAATTAGGTTTTGATGGGGTGATTTTTTCTGACGACTTAGGCATGAAGGGCGCCAGTTTTGCTGGTAATTACCTTGGCCGTGCTAAAGCGGCATTAGATGCTGGTTGTGATATGATCTTGGTCTGTAATGATCCTGTTGGTGTTAATGCTTTATTAACCGAGTTTGATTGGCCTGCTGCAGAGCCTACACATACCGCATTATCGCTAAAGGGTAATACTGCACAATCCTTGCAGGCGCTTGAGCAACAATCGCGTTGGCAAGCTGCGCAGCAATTGACGATGGACATTACTCGCATTGCACAATCATTGTAGATTGTCTCAATAACCACAGCTCGAGTTAAGGGGGCGTATTTATTCTCCCGGGCAGAGGTTGTCGAGTAAATGAGCAGGCCATTAAGCAAAAAAACCGGATCAATTGATCCGGTTTTTTAGTCTTAAGCTATCGAGCTGTTAACCAGTATAAGGTGCTGGTTGGCTAGTGGTAGCACGCTCGGTTAAATCAATGGGTTTAACATTAGTCGGTTGAGACATTTTTCGAATTTGCATCACAACACCCAATTGCGGGTGATCAAAGTAGTGGATCTCGCCACTGCGCACACGACGATTCTGGATAAGCGGGATGCTTTCTAAATAAGGTGCTAGTTGCTTTTTACCTTCTATTTCTAGAGCGGCATATTCATTAAACTCTAAAGGACTTGATTCAAGCATTTTTTGAGTCGGTTTACGCAAAGCCAGATTATTTTCAATATACAGATAATGACTGAGATAAATGTTTATCGAGCCATCTAATTCCCATACAGGACCTATTTTTGGCGCTTCATAAGCGTTACCTAAGGCACCAAATTCTGTGCTTGGCATGGCTTCTGTTTGAGTTGCTTTTTTGACCGCTAAGCCATGATATTCAAAATTCTTTGAAAAATCCTTACCACCAAATATACGCACTGGTTTAGCGCGTCTACGCGACTGCATATTTTGTTGCCAGGTTAAATGCACTAGGCTTTTAACATAAGGTTCGCGACTGATCGTTCGAATTAAGTCATTAAACTTACCTTGGCTTTGAGCCAGCAGTAATGGGCCTTGACCTAAATATGCGGATTGCGGCTTGCTGGCTCCGATATTAAACGGAACTTCGCTTGGATGGGCCGCGATACTGTTACTGACTTTTGGGTCATTACAGTTACTGGCGCCATTGGTCCAGTCGGTTGAAGTACAACCATTTAAGCCAACGGCAACCCCGGTTATGTCGGTACTGATCACTGGCGTAATGATATCCACAGTGTCTTTACTGAGCTTTGGTGGTGTGGCATTGAGCCATTTTTCAACAGACGGCTGTTGGCGTTCAAATACAAACACTTCAACTTCAAACCATGATTCTGCATGGGCTGAAAAGCTGTGGGATAGCGCTGTGATAGCGGCGATAGAAATCGCAAGTTTACGAAGCACTATTTGTCTCCAAAATTTGATGTTTAGCGAACTGTTCAAGCAGGGTGTTGATTAACTCAAGACGCTCTTTGCTTGTCTCAGCAGGAATGTTGAACTTTAACTTATTTGGCCCGTCCATTCGATAGATTTGTGGTTGGTTTTGCAACAAACCAATAATAAACATCGGATCGACGTGATTTTCTTGACCAAATTCGACACTGCCACCTTTGGCGTGCATTTCTATTTTGACAATACCTAACGCGGTTGCTTGATGTTTATACAGAGTAATTGCCATTAAATTTCGGGTTGGCACAGGTAACATACCAAATCGGTCAATAAATTCGACTTTAAGTTCATCGAGCATGGTGTCGGTTTCGCAGTTAGCGATACGTTTATACAATGATAAGCGCATATTAACATCACTGACGTAATCTTCTGGTAATAACGCCGGAATGCGTAAATCGATTTCTGCTTTGGCACTCATCATATAGGCTAAAGAAGGCTCTTTCCCTTCTTTGAGGGCTTTTACGGCAGATTCCAGCATTTCCATGTATAAGCTAAAACCAATTTTTGAGATATGGCCGCTTTGTTCATCGCCGAGCAATTCACCCGCACCGCGAATTTCTAAATCTTGGGTGGCGAGTAAAAATCCTGCGCCAAGATCTTCTAGGGCTTCAATGGCTGCAAGACGTTTGCGGGCATCTGGGGTCATACGTTTAGGATGAGGCGTCATCATATAAGCATAAGCTTGGTGATGCGATCGCCCAACACGGCCGCGAAGCTGGTGCAATTGTGCTAAACCAAACATGTCGGCTCGGTCGATAATGATGGTATTGGCACTAGGCACATCGATACCGGTTTCGATAATGGTAGTACATACCAACACGTTAAAACGTTGGTGATAAAAGTCGGTCATGACTTTTTCAAGATCGCGTTCTCGCATTTGCCCATGGGCGGTTATGACGCGGGCTTCAGGAAGTAAATCGCGAATGTTTTGCGCGGTTTTTTCAATGGTCTCAACATTGTTATGTAGATAATACACTTGGCCACCACGCAAAATTTCACGCAAGATGGCTTCTCGTGCCGTGGCTTTGTCATATTCACGCACAAAGGTTTTTACTGCCAAACGTTTAGCTGGTGGGGTGGCGATAATCGATAAATCTCGCATACCCGACATGGCCATGTTCAATGTCCGCGGAATCGGTGTGGCGGTGAGGGTTAAAATGTCGACATTGGCACGTAATGCTTTAATTTTTTCTTTTTGACGCACACCAAAGCGGTGTTCTTCGTCGATGACTAATAATCCGAGGTTGTCGAAGTTAGCTTCTGATGACAGTAATTTATGAGTGCCGATAACGATATCGACTTTACCTTCAGACAGTTGTTCAACAACACTGCTTTGTTCTTTAGCGGTTCTAAAGCGTGACATCACTTCAATAACGATAGGCCAATCAGCGAAACGGTCTTTAAAGTTTTCGTAGTGTTGCTGGGCAAGCAGGGTAGTCGGCACTAACACCACCACTTGTTTACCGGCATTCACGGCGACAAATGCTGCTCGCATGGCCACTTCTGTTTTGCCAAAACCTACGTCACCACAGACTAAGCGATCCATTGCGCGTGGTGCTTGCATGTCTTCAAGTACTGCGTGAATGGCACTTTCTTGGTCGACGGTCTCTTCAAATGGGAAACCTTGACTGAATTGGGCGTATTCTTCTTCATCAATACTCATTGCATCGCCAGGACGAGCTTGACGACGAGCATATACATCCAACAACTCAGCGGCCACATCACGAATACGTTCTATGGCTTTTTTCTTGGCCTTAGCCCAGGTTTCGTTACCTAACTTATTGAGGTGGGTATTACCATCGCCGCTGGCATTATAGCGACTGATAAGGTGCAGTGACGACACTGGCACATACAACTTGTCGCCACCTGAATATTCCAGTTTTAAATATTCTGCAACCAAACCGCCAGTATCAAGCGTTTCTAATCCTTGGTATAACGCAACACCGTGCTCTAGGTGGACAATAGGTTGACCGACTTTAAGTTCAGCTAGGTTTTTGACTAAAACATCGGTGCTAACTTGTTTTTGTTTTTCGCGGCGACGTTGCTGCGAAATACGCTGACCAAACAGTTCGGTTTCACAAATGATACTTACTGCACCTTTTGCGGTGTCGGTTAGCACACAACCTCGCGCTAAAGGCGACACGATTAAGCCTATATTGTCTTTGGCTGCGAGGTAGTCGTTAAGATGAGCAAACTGCTTGGGTTTAATGTCAATTTTGGCAAACAAGTCTAACAGGGCTTCTCGGCGGCCTTCCGATTCGGCACTAAACACTAATTTTGGATGCTGCTGACAATACTCTTGTAACGCAATGAGTGGCTGTTTGAGTTTATGGTTAGCATTGATGTCGGGCAGTGTTTCAACGTTAGCGATGAGGGTATGCGTTGGAAGTGCAACTTCAGCTAGCGGCTCGCCGGCATTATTGGTGTCGGTGGCAATATATTGCTGTAATAATTGGGTACGAGTAAAAGATTTAAATGCCGCGAATAATTCATCATTAAGCAAGTAAAGTTCTTTGGGCGCCAATAACGGCCTTAGTGGATCAACACGTCGGTCTTCGTAGCGAACATTGACTTCATGTAAGTGCGCTAAACTGGCTTTTTCAATATTGCCTAAGGTGATGAGTTGACTGTTTTGCGGCAAATAATCAAACAATGTGGCCGTGTCATCGAAAAATAACGGTAAGTAGTTTTCAATGCCTGCGGGCATTAAATTACGGCTGACGAGTTGATAAACTGATTCGGCCTCTTTTGAAATGACTTCAAAGCGACGACGATAACGTTGTCTAAAACCTTCAATAGCATTGCTGTCGGTGGGAAATTCTTTGGCTGGCAGCATGCGAATCGCATCGCGAGCCATGCCTGAACGCTGAGTATCAACATCAAAAAAACGTATCGATTCAACTTCATCATCAAACAATTCTATGCGTAATGGTTGTTTTGAGCCGGTAGGAAAAATATCGATAATAGAGCCACGAATAGCAAACTCACCATGTTCATATACTTGATCGACAATATGATAACCGGTATCAGTAAGGTGTTGTCTGGCTTGCTGTAAACTGTATGTGTCGCCTTTATTAAGCACCATGACATTGGCAGTCATAAATGATTTAGGCGGTAGGCGAACCATTAAGGTATTTACCGGTACGATGACCACATTGTGCTGGCTTTGACCAATATTGGCTAAGGTTTCAAGTCGCTGCGATATTAAGTCTTGGTGCGGCGAAAAGCTATCGTAAGGCAAGGTTTCACGATCGGGGAACAAACATACATTCACATTGATGTGGTTTAATAAATAACTCAGTTCGACCTCAAGCGATAACGCACTAGGCGTATCGTGAGTGACAATAATACTGGTGCCAGGATGGTTATTGATTAAGTTGGCGAGGGTGATGGCTTGCGACACGCCACCCAATGTTGCCAAAGTTTGCGTTTGTTGGCCTTTTTTTACACTCGGCGGCGTGAGTACACTAAATAGGTTCATTGAAATCTTTGTCAGTTCCGTTTGCGATCAAGTCGTATTGAATGAGGCGAGGCTTCAGCTACGCTGTTTATCGATATTCTGTTTACGTTTTTTTAGCATTTTTTGTTGTACATTCAAGCTTGCTTTAACTAATTGCTCAATATCATCTTCAAGTATTTGGCTAAATTCAAGTTCACAGCGCCAATATGCGGTTTCGATGGCGTCATCTGTTGATATTGGGGTGCAGCTTTGTATTTGGCACAGACACAGCAATGCCACTAATTCTGTATGCAAATAGATGTGGGTCTTAACGTATTCATTTACAACTAATGGACGTGATGAAATGATACTAATTCCACTGCCACCAAATTGATCACCTTTAAATAACTCACCATCTTGAACTTCTTTTTCCAACACGTGTTGCAATACTAAATCGACTTTACGCGATTGTAGCTTTAAAAAATCCACTACGGCTTTAGCATCATTGTCTAAATTGCGCAGTTGCAGTAAACAATTTGCTTCAAGACTTTTCACTTCGGTCAGTAGTTTTAACCCAACAGATTGCATGTCGCGGAGTTCATCATCTGTGGGTAAAGCTTGGTTTGCATCCCACGAAGTTAAGTAAACATTAAAGTGGTGAGGCACACTAAAATAAGAATTGCTGTCAGGTATCAAGGTTTGCCTCTTTATTTATCACACTAATAGCCCTATTATCGTGCCCAACTTAATGATTTAGCAAGTCATACACGCTGGCTTGTTGTTTTCATATTCACATTTTGCCTGATTGTCTGACTTATACGCCCCAATAGGCGCACAGGATTAGTATTTTTTTATGAATTTAGGATTTTCTTTTTTTATTGGCTACCGTTACTGGCGAGCCCGAAAAGCGAATGCTTTTGCCTCTTTTATTACCTTCTTTGCGGTATCGGGTATTTTTTTAGGTGTTGCAGCATTGATAGTGGTCAGTTCAGTGATGAATGGACTCGAAGGCCAGCTAAAAAATCGCATTTTAGGGGCTGTGCCACAAATGACCCTGATCAGTGATATGGGATTTAGGGATTGGCAACAAAGTAGCCAAAGCCTGTTGGCGGACAAATATTTACTACAAAATATTCGTGGCATTGTGCCTAGTGCGACCACTCAAGCCATGATCCAATCGAGCAGTAACATTCAAGCTATACAAATGTATGGAGTTTACCCAGAGCTTGAGCAATCATTGTCGAGCATTGCGGCTCATACTTATTCAGATGCTTTTTCAACGTTACAAGCTGGCAAGTATTCAATTGTGCTCGGCACTGATCTAGCTCGCAAATTAGACGTTAAAGCGGGCGATAAGGTTAGAGTGTTAAGCGGTGACGGGGTGGTCTATTCACCCATGGGCCCGGTGCCGAGTCAGCGTAAATTTACCGTTGCAGGTGTATTTGAAATGGGCTCGCAAGTCGATTCCAGTGTTGCCTATGTGCATTATAAAGATGCGCGTAAATTGATGCGCCAAGACAGTCATACCATTAATGAATTACGGGTCTATTTGAACGATCCATTTTCCGCGCCAGCGTTAGCACCCAAAGTGGTTGCTGGATTTGCTAAGCAAAATATTGAAATCCAAACCAGCGACTGGCGGCAAGACTTTGGCCACTTATTCTCGGCCGTTAAGATGGAAAAAAACATGATGTCGTTGATGTTAAGTTTAATCGTTGCTGTTGCCGCGTTTAATATGGTGTCGGCATTGGTCATGATGGTGGTCGATAAAACCACTGATGTTGCTGTACTCAAAACACAAGGTGTCACAACCTCGTCTGTGATGGGCATATTTATTGTGCAGGGATTATTAAATGCTTTGTTAGGTTTAATTCTAGGGACGGTTGTTGGTATTGCTGTCACCTTGAATTTAAATGAAATTCTATCTGGTCTTGGTGTTTCTATTTTAGGTGTTGGGCAAACATTACCAGTGCAATTGTCGATAAATCAAATGAGTTATATTATTGTTGGCTCGCTATTAATTACCTTACTTGCCACTCTTTACCCTGCGCTATCGGCTGCAAGGGTTCAACCCGCTACTGCTTTGAGATACGAATAATGAGTCAAATACAAACCGCGTTATTACAAGTTAATCATGTCAGCAAGCAATATCATGATGGTGAAGTGACTACTCATGTATTGTCTGGAGTCGATTTAACGGTTTATAAAGGCGAACAATTGGCCATAGTGGGGAGTTCAGGTTCAGGTAAAAGTACCTTACTACACATTATGGGCACCTTAGATTCGCCAACGTCGGGTTCGGTATTACTTGATGGCGAAGACATATATAAATTGTCTGCGGTACGCCAAGCACAAGTGCGTAATAACGATTTAGGCTTTATTTATCAGTTCCATCATTTATTACCCGAATTTACTGCGATTGAAAACGTCGCTATGCCTGCGTTTATCCAAGGTAGAGATAAAAAGCAAGCTTTGGTTGATGCTAAAAGCTTACTAGATCGTGTTGGTTTGGGGCATCGATTACATCATATCCCAGCGCAATTGTCTGGTGGCGAACGTCAACGTGTTGCGATAGCTAGGGCATTAATAAACAAGCCCAAGTTAGTGTTAGCCGATGAGCCAACGGGTAATTTAGATGCCAGTAGTGCAGATAATGTTTATGCGATGATCCGCGAGCTGGCTCAGCAATTTGATACTGCGTTTGTTGTAGTGACTCATGATCATAAATTAGCCGCTAAAATGGACCGTCAATTGACCATGAAAGATGGTGTGTTACAAGTGGTTCCTAATAGTGCAGGGCAGGCCGAATGAGTCAGTGGTTACCATTAACAATTGGTTGGCGTTTTTTTCGTGCCAGGCAATCAAATCGTTTTATCGGTTTTATTTCATTTGCTTCAACTGCGGGCATTGCGTTAGGCGTCGGTGTACTGATTGTGTTGTTGTCGGCCATGAATGGCTTTGAAAAAGAATTGCAACAACGTTTATTGGGCGTGGCATCTCATGGTGAACTTGTTGGTGTGAATGAACCCATCGCCGACTGGCAGGTAATTGCTAAAAGCGCACAAAACTTACCACAAATTACCGGTGTAGCACCGTTTATTCGCTTGCAAGGGTTAGTGCAAAAGCCGAGTGGTTTTCAAGGACTGGTGGTAACGGGTATTGATATTAACCATGAAGCTGATGTGTCGAGCATTAACCAATACATGTCTACAGAGGCATGGCAGTCGTTACAGGGCGATCAAAATAATATTGTTTTAGGCCGTAGTTTATTGACTAAATTAGAGCTTAATGTCGGCGACACGTTAGCTATGTTCACCCCAGATGCCAATAACAGTCAATTAACCTCGGCTAAAAGTCATCGGTTTGTGGTCTCTGGTGTATATGATGTCGGCGGGGAAATTGAATCAATCCAGGCTTATACATCGATGGAGTATCTGGCTGATATGTTAACGCTAGGGACTTCGGTTAGCGGAGTACGCATTCAAGTCGCTAATGTACTTAATGCAGCGAGCATTACTCGTGATTTGGGGTTCGCCCAAGAACAATATTTATACATTAATGATTGGACTCGCTCACAAGGGCATGTCTATCAAGATATTCAGTTAGTGCGTTTAGTGATGTACTTGGTATTAGCGCTGGTGATTGCTGTGGCGTGCTTTAACATTGTGTCGACATTAGTGATGGCAGTACGTGATAAAGCCTCTGAAATTGCTATTTTAATGACAATGGGCATCAGTCGTGGCGCTATAATGACCATATTTATGTTACAGGGTGCATTAAATGGGCTTATGGGGTGCACTATTGGCGGTGTGTTTGGCGTCGCTTTTGCCTATAACTTGAGCGCGATAGCAAATGGCTTTGAGCAATTGTTGGGTATTCAGCTATTGGCGTCAGATATTTATTTTATCGACTTTTTACCGTCGCAACTTCATGGTCAAGATGTGATAGTCGTTATTGTTATGGGATTGGTCATGAGCTTACTTGCGACTATTTACCCCGCATGGAAAGCCACTAAAATAGCACCAGCGACAGCATTAGCGGGCCGATAGTTTAGGTGCAGATGAACACTTGGTTGTAGCGCTTCATTCGGTTTTAGGGCTTAATTGGGTTGTAACATCGTCGCTTATTGAATTATCGAGCCAATGAGTGATAGCGTAAACAATCTGAGTTGAGCCATGGTGGTGTATGAGTATTTATACGTCATGTTTACTAGTTAGCGAGTTAATTTGCAGCCTGTGTATGGCTTATAAGGATGTGTTATGTCTTGTAATCAATGCACTGATTCGGTTTTTAAACAGAAAATTGGCCGTTGTAAACGCTGTATGTGGCAGTTAACGGCTCTTAGCTTATTCACCTGGCCACTGTGGTGGTATTACTACGCCGATACGCCCAAGACGGTCGAGTCTATCGCGCTACTTTTCTTGCTACTAGCTTTACCGGCTTACTGATTCTGCACTTGATGGTGTGGGCTTATCGAGCGGTTACAAAGCAACAATAACCAACATCCCTTTGCCGTATTATTAATAGATTATCGTCATAGGCATATGTTGAGCCACCCCATCGTTTATATTCACGGATGGCCAAGCCCAATGGCACAAATATAAATTAACATCCTTAGCTTATCAATAATTAAGGCCGCAGAAACGGCCTTAATGGTATTAAGTTGATCAATCTATTGATGGCTTTCTAACCTTTACGTTTTTGCCATTTAAACAGAACTGAATAGCGCCACATGCTCTTAATAACAATAAATCCAACTAGCGCACTGACAATACCGAGTGCGAAGCAACCAACGAGAAAGGGTGGGCCGATGGTTGATACTGATGCTTCAATCCATGCCCAGCTGGCTTCAAACTGAAATGCTTGTGCTTTATGACCTAGGATTTTAGCGCCTAACAAGTAGGCACCATAAAACATTATAGGCATCGTCAGTGGATTTGTTATCCATACCAGCGCCACAGCAACCGGAAGGTTGACGTTAAATATAATGGCGAATCCAGCAGCAACGACCATTTGAAATGGCATGGGGATCCAAGCCACAAATAGCCCAACAGCAAAGGCTCCTGGCGCTGATTTGCGATTTAATACCCATAAATTAGGTTTGTGCAATAGTGTGCCAAACATCCGTAAATACTTATGTTCACGAAGTGTTTCTGGTTTTGGCATAAATCTTTGTATTAATTTTTTTGGCATATTTGTCGATTAATGTCTTAACTAATTCATTATGAATCGATTTATCTATGGCTTTTGCGCCTGTTCTTTATCAGCGATGTTATGGCCTTCGCTGGCACCAATATGGTGTTTGCCCATTCTATTCTTGGCTATGCTTCTTTGCCTTCGCAAAGGGCCGCTTATGGCTGGCTGTTTATTCGCCGTCATTTGGCTGAGCCTATTGTTTCATTGTCTATATATGCATCAATATGCTGAAAAGTCGCAACAAATCGAGTTTAAGGCGCAGATAGTATCACTAGTTAGCCAAAACAGCGACTGGATTAGTTTTGATGTGCGCGTCATGGAAAAACCTTATCAAGACGCTTTTTTAGAGACGTTGTCGCTTAATAATGTGGAGCGATATTACCGATTAACATGGCAAAAGCCAGATAAAATTGTTGTTGGCCAAATATGGCAATTTAGTGCAAAGGTTAAAGGGATTTCGAGTATCCAAAATCAAGGTGGTTTTAACCAGCAAAAGTACTTTATTAGTAAACATATTGTAGCCAAAGGTCGAGTTAAGCAAGCTGAGTTGCTTAGTCACAGTGGATCGATGCGTCAACAGATCATGGAAACATTATCGCCTTTATTGGCACACTTTTCTCAGGGCGATATTTTACAAGCGTTGATTTTTGGTGATAAAAGCGCGTTAACCTCTGAACGTTGGCAGCAGTTGCGGCAGACAGGGGCAGGGCATTTAGTCGCGATTTCAGGTTTACATCTGGCGGTGGTTTTCGGTTTATTCTATGGCATTTTGATTGGGGTAAGTCGTTATGTTTTCTCTTGGCAGCATTTGGCTAAAATCCAACTCGCAATGGTATTTGCGGCAGCATTTACCTTAGGTTATGGCTACTTATCTGGGTTTGCTATTGCCACTCAACGCGCATTGCTGATGCTATTTTTATTGATGATATTCAGCTTTATTAAACAATTTAGTCATCATTGGGATCGACTTGTATATGCATTATTTTTTGTATTGTTGGTCGATCCTTTTGCGTCACTAGGTGCAGGGTTGTGGTTATCTTTTGGTGCATTGGTGATTATTTTATTGTCGGTGAAACCTGATTCGGTAGATCAACGTTCTAGCTTAAGCACTGCTCTTGTTAACCCAGACATTGAAGTTTCTAAGTTCACTTTGAGGGACAAATGTATCCAAAAAGCTATACAGCTTAAGGATAAAATTTTACATGGACTTATTATATTGTGGTCTATTCAATGGCGTTTAGCGCTGTTACTCGGTGTTTTGCAAGGGATATTATTTGGTGGCATTGCACCTCATAGTATCTGGTTGAATATGCTGCTGGTACCTTGGTTTAGTTTGGTGGTTATTCCATTAACCATGCTGAGTTTTTGCATTTGGTTACTGGCGTTGTGCATCCTATGGTTGTTAGCGATTGATATTGTTTCATTGCAAAGCCTAAGCGTAATGATATTTCAGTGGGCTAATTTTAGTTTGGAGCCCTTTGCGTGGTTATTGCAGTTGAGTGATCGCTTGCCGTTAAAACAACTGGTGTTAACCGAACAAGAGTTAGCTGCGGGAGTCTTTTTTGTTTTTGCGCTGATATTGTTGATGTTACGCGGTTATGTGCCGAGTCAGCGCAAGTGGAGTTATCGCGTTATAGTGTCAGTGCTTATGCTGCCAGTCATCATGAACAAGTTAGTGACCCATGAGATATTGTTATCGCCAGCGTCTTCGTTAGGTTCAACACCATGGCAGCTTCATGCCATCGATGTGGCTCAAGGAATGGCTGTGGTTTTACAGCAAGGGCAGCACGGGGTTATTTACGACACTGGCGCTGCTTATGGCGAGTTCAGTTATGCTCAACGTGCGATATTGCCTTTTTTGGCGAGTAAGGGGATTCGTTATATTGATTATATTGTCGTGAGTCATGACGATAATGATCATGCTGGTGGATTAAACGTATTAGTCGAACAATTTCCACAGGCGACATTAATTGCTGATTTTTCAATGTCAGTCTCAGCCTTAACTGATTCATCACATGGCGTAAAAACTTGTGACGGTGAATTATTTTGGCGCGGTGTACAACTGAGTTTTATCCCAAATCTGTTAAGCGCCAATAGTAATGATAATAACCGCTCCTGCGTGGTTAAATTGTTTGACGGTCAATCTACAGTATTGTTAACCGGAGACATTGAAGCTCCACGAGAGCAAGTACTTCTCGCGGTAAATGCAGATATTCAAGCCGATATTTTATTCGTTCCGCACCACGGTAGTCGAACCTCATCTACCCAAGCCTTTATTGATAGTGTTAACCCCCAATTAGCTATTTTTACCGCAGGTTTCTCTAATCAATATGGTTTTCCTAAACCGGATATTGTGGCGCGGTATCAACAACAAGGCAGTAAAATATTACAAACTGGCCATGTCGGACAAATAAGCATCAACTTCACTGATGAAGGATACAAAGTGACCACTTATCGTCAGCAAATTGCCCCATTTTGGTATAACCGTTTGTTTAGATTTGGTGAGTCACTTAAAGCAGAGTAGAATGTTATTCATGTTTGCTAGTTAAGTATTGGATTCAATGTCAGCATCACCTAAAAATGAAATGTGGGTCGTTTTCAAACGTTTGATGGCCTATGTCGTACCGATGAAAGCCATGTTTATTATGGCTGTTCTAGGTCTTATTACTTATGGCGCTGTCGATGCAGCGTTTATCGCATTTATTAAGCCGTTTATTGATGAAGGCTTTAGTCAAACTCCAGCGATAGTCGCCGGTGTCGACTTACCAACACACGGTGGCTTTAACGCCAATAAAGACATTATGTTAATGGCCCCAATAGCGGTTATTTTAATGTTTAGTTTACGTGGAGTGGCTAACTTTGTGTCGACCTATTGTGTGTCGTACATGAGTGCTCAGCTCATTATGGATATGCGTCAACAAGTGTTTGAGCATTACCTACGTTTACCTGTGAGTTATATTGACCGTGAAAATAGCGGTAATTTGATTTCGCGCGTTACGTTTGATACCGAACAAATTGCTCGAGCATCAGGCAGTGCGTTAATTTCAATCGTCCGAGACAGCATGACGGCCATCGGTATGTTAGGCATTATGTTCTACTATTCGTGGAAATTGTCGTTATGCATTTTGGTGATAGGCCCCATCATGGGCGTGGTTATTAGTGTTGTCAGCAAACGCTTTCGCAAGGTTTCTAAGCAAATTCAATCTGCAATGGGCGGTGTAACCGCAACCACAGAGCAGATGATTAAGGGCCATAAAAACGTATTAGTGTTTGGTGGACAAAAAACTGAGGTTGAACGCTTTTTCCAAGTTAACGATCGTAACCGCTACCAAAACATGAAACTTGCGGTTGCGCAGTCAATCAGCCAGCCGCTCATTATGGTGATTGGTTCATTCGCATTGGCGTTTGTGTTGTATGCCGCTACTTGGGATAGCATGAGAACGGATTTAACCGCTGGTACTTTTGCTGCTATTTTAGGCGCCATGTTAGCCATGCTACAACCGATTAAAAACTTAACCCGTGTCAATGCGGAATTTCAGCGTGGTATTGCCGCTTGTACCACAGTATTTGAATTATTAGACACCCCACCAGAACCAGATAATGGTGCATTTAGTATCGATAGAGTTGAAGGTAAGTTGACCTTTGATAATGTGACATTTGCATATCCTGGCCAAGAAAAGTCTGCACTTAATGGGATTAATTTTGAAGTTAAGCCGGGTAAAACGGTTGCATTAGTAGGCCGTTCAGGCTCTGGTAAATCGACCATTGCCAGTTTGATTACTCGCTTTTATGGTAATTTATCAACCGGTGATATCCGTCTTGATGACACCAGTATTTATGATTACCAACTAAAATCACTGCGTAATCAAGTCGCTCTAGTGTCGCAACAAGTTACCTTGTTTAACGACACTATCGCCAATAACATTGCTTATGCTTATCCAGGTGAAGTGACTCGCGAACAAATTGTGCATGCAGCAGAATTAGCCTATGCCATGGAATTTATTGATACTTTACCTGAAGGTCTTGATACCCAAGTCGGCGAAAATGGCGTGTTGCTTTCAGGCGGCCAGCGCCAACGTATTGCCATTGCTCGCGCCATGTTACGTGATGCGCCAGTGTTAATTTTAGATGAAGCAACATCGGCATTAGATACTGAGTCGGAAAAAGCGATTCAAAAAGGCCTCGATAATCTTCGTCATAATCGCACCTCTATTGTGATTGCCCATCGCTTATCAACCATAGAAAGCGCTGATGAAATTTTGGTTATCGATCAAGGGAAAATTGTTGAACGCGGTAATCACAGTGAGTTAATTGCCCAAGCCGGTATTTACGCGAATCTTTACCAGATGCAGTTCAGTCAATAATGATTAGGTGGTTGTGATGCAACAGCTTATTCATCGCATTTGGTATCAAGGTCATCAAGCTAAATGGTTATTACTGCCGTTATCTGGGGTATTTTGGTTAATATCCACTATTAGGCGGTTACTGTTTAGTTGTGGGCTAAAACAAGCGCAAGTATTACCTGTCCCCGTAATAGTGGTGGGTAATATCACCGCGGGAGGCAGTGGTAAAACTCCAACAGTAATTTATTTAATTGAACTGTTACGCCAACATGGTTACAAGCCAGGTGTGATAAGCCGAGGCTATGGAGTTAATATCGATGGTGTTGTTGCTGTCAATCCTAATGCAAAAGCTAATGATGTAGGGGATGAGCCTGCAATGATAGTGGCTCGTACTCAAGTACCTATGGTTGTCGGTGCCAAGAGAGTGAGCGCAGCGCATACATTATTAGCAGACTTTGATGTTGATGTGATTATTAGTGATGATGGCTTACAGCATTATGCCTTAGGCCGTGATATCGAAATTGCTTTAGTGGATGGTGAGCGTCGTTATGGCAATCACTGCTTGTTACCCGCAGGCCCTTTACGTGAAGGTTTGTGGCGGTTAAATTCAGTTGATTTTGTGATAAATAATGGCGGACCAGCTCAAACCGGTGAAGTGCTGATGGCACTAGAGCCCGCGCCGCTTTGTCAGGTTGACAATAACCTAGACGATAAGTTTAATCAGCAACACAGTGTCGTTGCGATGGCGGGTATTGGTAACCCGCAACGTTTTTTTAATAGTATTAGCCAGTTAGGCTATAAAGTAGTACAAACAGTTGAGTTCGCAGATCACCAAGCTTTTGACCAAAAGCAATTAAGTGACTTATCCGTACAGCATTCATTATTAATGACTGAAAAAGATGCGGTTAAATGTCGCGATTTTGCACAATCAAACTGGTGGTATTTACCTGTAAATGCGAAGCTTAACTCAGAATTTGATCACGCATTGTTGAGCCAATTACAGCAAGTGGCTCAAACTAAAAAAGGATTGTCTCATGGCATTTGATAAAAAATTACTCGAAATTGTGGCCTGCCCAGTATGTAAAGGCAAGCTAGATTACGACAAAGAGTCGCAACAACTGATCTGCAAGTTTGATAAATTAGCGTACCCTATTACCGAAGGTATTCCGGTATTGTTAGAAAATCGTGCTACAGCGTTAGTGACTGAATAACGGTTCGATGATGTGAAAAATGATTGAATGATTAAGCGCCCAAAAGGGCGCTTTTTTTGTTTGAGGAAAGCCATTATATTGAGCTGCAACATTTTTCTTATTCAGCTATCAACAGTTTGCTCTTAGCTCCGTTTATCTAATCATTTTTACCTTAGTCATTAATCATGGTCATTTATCGTGTGTGCTATTTAATGATGAATTGATCGGATATTTATACTGATTAATATCGATGGTAACCAAATGTATCTTTTGTGTTTTTAGTTTGTATACAAGGTATGTATGAAGTTTTTATATAAAGCTAATATTCTATCAAAAAGCACTAAAAATCATTGATTTAATTGAGTTCTATAAACGTTAGTAAGATAATTTAGTCATCAGTAATAGTGAGTCGATGACTAGGTTGTTTTATGGCTGAGAATGATAGTTTTCAACAACATGTGGCTAAGGTTTATCGTGAACACCGTGGCGAACGTGTAGTGCCTTTCGAATACCAAGGTAAGCGATATTGGTTGAAGCAAGTAGAGCATCTTGCAGGGGCGATGCGTTTATTAAAGCAAAACTCCACAGCTGCATTACATAAAGAAATTGGTGTATTAAATACGCTAAGTCATTTAGGTGCACCAGTGCCTGCGGTTGTCGATTTTGGTGACGGTTACATGGTTGTCGAAGACGCTGGAAGTACCATTAATCATCTGCTCGAGTGTACAAACCAAACCTTATGGCAACCCATTTTAAATGATGTCAGCGTAGCATTAGCGAAACTACACTCTATGCAGCTTGCTCATGGTCGTCCAGCCTTACGTGACATTAGCTGGCAAGCCGGTGAGGTTAAATTTATCGATTTTGAGGCGAATCAACAGCATAAATCAGTTGTCTCACAACAAATTCGAGATGTGTTGGTGTTTATCCATAGCTTATATCGCTATATTGGACCCAATAATAATGTGATTAATCAAGCTATTGCTTGTTATCGTTTAGCGGGTGGTGAAGCAATATGGCAAAAAGCCAAGCAATTTTTAGCTTCCTGGCAATGGTTATATTATTTCGCGAGACCTTTTCGAGATATTGGTGGAAAAGATTTGAAGCCAGTGTATTGGGTGTTGTGGCATTTCAGGCAAGCGCCTTTAACACTGGCATAGTGTCTGTAATACCTTTAACTACGTTGGTATTTTATACAAAAAGCTTGCCTAGACAGCAAGCTTTTTGTATGTAGACCGGCAGTGATCTTGATTGATATACCGAAATGGATTATCTAGTTAAGATTTTGCGGCTAGGTCTTGATATAAAGTTTCAATCCATTTATCTGCCGAGATAAATTCCCAAGCCCAATTAGCATATTTTGCTGGAACGCCCTGTTTTTTGATGGTGGCTAAATCATGGCCCATTTCAATTTCACCACGCATCCAATTAATACTGTCATCAAGCATATGCTTGAATTTTAGCAGTGCATTTTTATCGGCTAACTCGCCATGACCGGGTATTACCTTAGTTTTATTGTCTAAACGATCGAGGATCAAGCTGACGTTTTCACGATAGCCTGTTACAGAGCCTCCCGCCGCTAAATCAATGTACGGAAAGCGGTCTTTAAAGTATAAATCGCCCATGTGAATAATATTGGCTTTTTGCCACATGACGACACTGTCACCATCGGTATGGCCTGGACTTAGGTGAATAACCTCTAAAGTATCTTGATTAAAATGAATTGAGATATTGTCTTCATAAGTGATAACGGGCAATGCTGACGCAGGAGTACTGCTATCCGCTTTGAGACGTTCGAGAACATTATGATGAGCTAAGATAGAGCCTGTTTCACCAAAGTGGGCGTTTCCACCCGTATGGTCACCATGGTAATGAGTATTAACGATGTATTTAGGCAAGCCAGGTTGAATATCATTAAGTGCGGCGGTAATTTTATCGGCTAAAGGTGCAAATTGATCATCAACAATTAATATGCCGTCATCTCCAGCTGAAACCGCAATATTGCCTCCGGCCCCGATAAACATGTAAGTATTATTGTCTAGTTTGTTGGATTTAATGACCACATCACTGAACTTATCATCAGCAATGGCTGACGTTTGAGCTAATGCAAGCATCGCTACTGCACTGAGTCCGATGATGTGACGTTGAAATGTTAGTTTCATGACGATCCCTCATTGCTGTCATAGCAATTATTTTATTGTTATTAATACTGCCTAGCGTAACAAGTTGATCACTTATCGTGCAACAACATCCAGTGAATTAGCATCTGATTAAATAAAATCACGCTTCTCCAATGTAGCTTATTAAGCATTGACCGTAGCAAACATTGACCATAGCAAACATTGACTACTGTAAACAATAACGATGCACCAGCAGAACTGAAGTGTAGGACTATTTGGTCCAAGGCAGCAGTTTTTGAGCAAATGCATTGGCTAGCCCTAGTCTAATTGCGGCTTTATGGCGCACCAGATATAGTGCTTGGTAGCATAATGGTACCAAATACAAACTGGTGACGGTTGAAAAGGTTAACCCACCAATAATGGCAATGGCCATTGGCGAATACGGCGGTCCACCACCGCCTATCTGAGTATCTCCCATTGCTAATGGCACTAATCCCAGCACTGTGGTTGCAACCGTCATTAATACCGGACGTAAACGAGTAATACACACGTTAATGATGGTATCACTTAGCTTATCCAAATCGGGTGTCATCTGATTAATTTGGTCTACCAGTACAATACCGTTATTAACCACAATGCCCATCAAAATAAGTATGCCAATCATCGACATTACCGACATTGGTGTACCTGTGAGCCACAATGCCCAGAACACGCCAGTAATTGAGAACATAATCGAAGTGATAATAGCTGTCGGTAGCAGCAGTGATTCAAATAACGCCGCCATGACGATATAAATCATTGCGATAGCCAAGATCATATTTACCGCCATGATGGACTGGTCTTCATCTTGGCGTTCAAAACCACCGCGTAACGAGTAGCCGTACCCGTAGGGGAAGTTCACTGAGTCCATCACCTGAGTAATTTTGGTTTGCGCTTCTTCGGTTGTGAGATCTTCAAGATTTGCACCAATGGATAAAGCCGTTTGGCGATTAAAATGACGAATAGTATCAAATCGAGGAACTACGGTTGCTTCAGCTAAACTGTCCAGGGTATAAACTCGGTCACCTTGGCGAATGATCGGCAGTTGCTTAAGTTTTTCTAAAGAGTTCTGCCAGCTTTTGTCATAGGCCAGTTCGATACGTAGTTCGCCGCTAGGATCATGGCGAAACGAACGTAACTGCGACCCTCTTAAGGCAATGGCAATGTTCGATGCTATATCGCTTAAGGTTAAATCCAGACGGGCAGCCATTTCTCGGTTGATCACCACCACCACTTCTTGTTGGGCGCCATTCACTTCCGAGCGCACATCGACTAAGCCCTCTATATTGTCGAGCAATGGCATCACTTGTTCACTGATGCGGATTAGTTCGGTTGTTGAGCGTCCCGTTAAGGTTACACGAATGCCGTTATTTTCATTGCCCCAACCAAATTGTGGCGTAGCAATCGAAAATTTAGGAAATCCTTCGCGGATCATTTTCTTTAACTCACCAATGTCTATTGGGATGTCTTTTTGTAATAAAATGGTTGATTGTGCATCTTGCGGGGCGTAGTAACTGTAAACCGCATCAATATAAAACGTGTCTTTATTGCTGTATAAATACGTTTCCATGCTATTAATCATGGCTTCGGTCACCGCTAGATTATGGCGACCTTCTAGCTGGTAATTAATGTATAACCGGTCATTACCTTCGCCATCTCCTTGATCTTGTTGCACCATGCTTAATGGCAATGCTGTCGATATCAACAATGCCACTGCGATGACACCAGAACGTTTTGGTCGGGTTAATATCCACGTGAGGCTACGTTGATAAAAACGCCCTAAGCGATTGTTGTCATTAGCGGCCTGCACTTCAAAGTGAAAGTGGTTGAGCATCAGTGGGATTAATGTTTTCGCTACCAATAATGAAGCCGCTAGCGAGATACAAATGGCCACAGCAACATGTTCTAAAAAGATGGTCAGTTGCACTTTTACGCCGAAAATATTCGGTAAAAATACAATGGCGGTGGTTAATGTGCCTGCTAAAACCGCCAAAGAGACTTTTTCAACGCCAGTTAACACGGCTTGTTGGTTGGCTTTTATCTGACAAGTGTCGTCAATGTGCCCAGCTTGTTTCTCTTGTAGCACGCTTTCGGTGACCACCACCGCATTATCAATCAACATGCCGACGGCTAATAACAATCCCATCATCGATAAAATATTTAAGCTGTAGCCTAAAAAATACATACCAGCCAATGTCATACATAATGAAATCGGTACCGATGAGATAACCACTAAGGTCATTTTAAGGTTACGCAAAAACAGAAACAGCACCCCAAATGACAGTACCGCACCCATTAAGCCAGACAGTAATAAGTCTTTGAGTGAGGACTTAACCCCATAGGCTTGGTCTTCCATGATAAACAGTTTGATGCCATTAAATTGCTGATCTTGCTTAACCTGTTCGATAACGCTTAGCACACGATCAGACACCTCTACTAAATTGGCACCAGATTCCTTAAATACATCAATACCCACCGCATATTTTTGATCTAAATGTCGGCCTTCAATTTTCTCGGGCAGGGCATAGCTTACCATCGCAATATCTTGCAAGCGGATACCCGGCACAATCACCAGATTATTGATATCATCAAGGCTGGTAAATTCACCTTTTGGTGAGACTTGATACACCCGTGAATTTTCTCTTAGGGTACCCGCACTGATGACAAAGTTTTCTGCCAGTAAACGCGATCGTAAATCGAGACTATTAAGGCTTGATGCGACTAATTTATCGGCATCAAGTCGGATTTCAATCTGTTTTTGTTCAACACCATAAAGGGTGACTTTTGATACGCCATCAACGCGTTCAAGTGGCTTACGAAGCTGTTTGTCTAACAAATCAAATGCATTAGAGAGTTCGCGCTCGCTTGATATGCGAATGGTTAACACCGGCATATCGGCGGTTGAGAACTGTTGGATCATGACGCGCTCAACATCTTTTGGTAATAAATGCCTTACCGAGTCAATTTTCTCGCGCGCTTCTAGGCTTTTGGTGGCAACATCTTCACCCCATTTCATGTTGAGCTGAATAAACGCCCCGTCTTGGGTTGAATCTGATCGCACCTCTTCTATGCCGCTCATGGTAGCAAGTGACTCTTCCAGCACTTTAGTGATGTCGCGTTCAACTTCTGCAGGGCTGGAGCCTTTGTACGGAACTTGCACCACAATTTGTGGAATATCAATTCCTGGAAACATTTCTAATGGCAGCATTCTACTGGCCGCCATGCCAAACAACATAATGGCCAAGAAAAACATGCAGGTGGTGACGGGGCGCTTTATCGCCAGTTGAGTGATGTTCATGCTGGCGTCTCCGCTGTATTAAACTCAACGTCGCTTTGGGTATATTGTTTACGGTCAAATAGCGCATATAAAGCGGGAATAACTAACAATGTAAGCAAGGTTGACATGCTTAATCCGAAAATGACTGTAATAGCCATTGGCGCACGAACTTCACTGCCATCGCCAATGCCTATTGCCATTGGTAATAAACCTAAGGTAGTGGTTAGGGTTGTCATCATGATAGGACGTAAACGAGATTGCGCGGCATCATTAATCGCGGTCAGTTTATCAATACCTTCTTGGCGCAATTGATTAATACGGTCAACCAATACAATCGCATTGTTGACCACAATACCTGCTAGCATAATTAAGCCAATAAATACCACTACACTCAAATGGGTCCCGGTAATGAATAAACCCACAATACTGCCGGCAACGGCCATTGGAACAGCGATTAAGATTAGCAGTGGATGCAACAATGATTCAAATTGGCTTGCCATCACTAAATACACTAGGAAGATAGCCAAAACGAGGGCTATTTTCAATGAGTCAAATGAGTGCTCCATTTCTTCATTTTGGCCGCCAAATCTGGCCTGAATCGAACTTGGTAGCTGCTGTTTAGCCAATATCTGCTGGGCTTCAATGACCGCTTCGCTTAAGTCACCGTAAGCCAAATTAGACGACACAATAGCGACTCGTTGTTGACTGATACGATTAATTGCTGAAGGGCCAATTTGCAAATCGATTGTGGCAATAGCACTTAATGGAATTGGTTGGGCACTATTGGGATTAATAATTAACGATTCAATGTCGCTGATTTGATCGCGTTCGCTTAATTCACTGCGCACCAAAATATCCACTTTACGATCGCGTACCGTAAACTGGCTGGCAATAGTGCCACCGACACGTTGGGCTATGCGGTTAGCGACTGTCGGAGCGTCCATTCCCAGCGAGGCTAAACGGGCATGGTCAAAGCGAATACTGATCTCTGGTTGGCCATCGCGCAAGGTAGTATTGATGTCACTAAAGCGGTCAGAATCAGACAAGGCTTTAACCAGTTGGTCTGCACTTTGTTTGAGTTGAGCTAAATCATAACCCGATAGCTCAATTTCAAGCGGGGTTTTAAAACTGAATAATTCAGGGTGTTCAATTTGCGCTTCTAGTTCAGGAATATTTTTTGCTGTGTTACGCAATACCTGACTAACCGCATTAAAGGCTAAAGGGTCTGCGAGTACCACTTGTAATCGGCCCCAGTTTTCACCACCTCTTGCTGTATCCGATGTCATTAACCCACCGCTACCGGCCTGACTATAGGCGTGTTTCACATCTTCACGGTCTTTAATCGACAGCGCTAGTTGTTGTAATACAGCATCAGTTTCACTGACTTCGGTGCCTGGCGGTAATAATACTTCGACATAAAACTCACCTTGATTCATCGGCGGGATTAACTCGACACCTAACTTAGGCAGTAAACTGCTTGACGCTAGGGTTACCAAAAGTGCTAACACAATGGTCAATACTTGATAGCGTAGAGCGTGATGTAACACCCGGAAATAGATTGATTCGACGATGCGATATAAGTAGTTAAAACCAGCACAGATGGGTTTGAGTAATAGCCCAAATACACTACTTACAAAACGGCTAATGACAATAATTGCGGTTAATAATCCTGAAGGCAAATAGCTAAACAAGAGTTTAAATGGAAAGCTCAGCACAGCCAGTAAGTAGTAGGCCACTTTGCCTTTTCGGCTAGTGGGTTTCGGTTTTTGGGCGACTTCAATAGGTTGCGGCAGGCTGGTGAAGCCTTGTCGTGATGCCAACATGGGAATGGCTGTTAAGGCAACAAATAATGAGGCGAGTAGGGCGAACGTGACCGTGAGCGCTTGGTCGGCAAATAAGGCTCCTGCAATGCCGTCGACAAACACTAAAGGGACAAATACAGCTAGAGTGGTGAGTGTTGATGCAAAAATGGCGCCTGAGACTTCTTTACATCCTGTGACGGCAGCTTCAACTTTACTCATGCCTTGAGATTTATAACGGTCTATGTTTTCTAATACCACAATTGCATTGTCGACCAATAAACCAATTGCTAACGCAATACCACCTAACGACATAATGTTTAAGCTGATATCGGCAAAGTACATCATGTTAAAGGTAGCAATAACCGAAAAGGGAATCGAGATAGAAATAATTAATGTGGCAATAATGTCCCGTAAAAACAGGTAAATTACCAGCATCGCCAGTAAGCTGCCAAATAACGCTGCCGATGTCACTTCATTGACTGCGCTTTCAATAAACTCAGATTGGTCGTAAATTACTTTTAACTTATTGTGTTCATTAGCTTGATTGATTTTTTCAAGTTCAGATCGTAGCTTTTGTGCAACAGCAACGGTATTGGCGTCACCTTCTTTGTATATGGCTAATTCAATCGATTCTACTTCGCCGATGCGAGTAATATCACTGCGTTCTTTGTAGGCATCACTAATCAC
Source organism: Shewanella sp. TB7-MNA-CIBAN-0143 (assembly GCF_040310065.1). NCBI lineage: Bacteria > Pseudomonadati > Pseudomonadota > Gammaproteobacteria > Alteromonadales > Shewanellaceae > Shewanella > Shewanella sp. TB7-MNA-CIBAN-0143. The sequence continues at coordinate 167,272 of NZ_JBEOPL010000004.1, read as the reverse complement.
CGCAATATCAGATAATCTGACTAACGTTTGGCCATCGCGGTAGATAATCACTTGACCTAATTCATCTAATGAATTGAATTGATTTAAGGTTCTGACCAAGTATTCTTTATCACCCTGAATCACTTTACCTGCTGAAAGGTTGATATTTTCTTCATTTATACGGCGCTTAACCTGGTCGGCATTAAGGTTCAATTGGCTTAGTTTTTGTTGATTTAATTCAATATGAACTTCTTGCTCTAACCCGCCTGATAGCCTTACGGCGGCAACACCGGATAAGGCTTCTAAACGTCGTTTTAACTCCTCATCTGCAAAGGTTCGCATTTGCTTTAATTGTTCCGCATCGGCATTGGGTACAGAAAAAGCTAAGCGCATGATGGGATCAAGATTGGGGTTAAAACGCAGTAATAATGGTTTATTAATGTCTAAGGGCAGCTCGATAGTGTCGATTTTTTCACGCACTTCAAGGCTAGCCATGTCCATATTTGTGCCCCATTCAAACTCGAGCACAACATCAGACATGCCAGAACGTGAAATTGAACTTATTTTCCGCAGTCCTTTTACCACCCCAACAGCTTCTTCAATTGGTTTTGATACCAGCTGCTCAATTTCAACCGGAGCGGCACCGTCATAGGCTGTGCGTATGGTCACGCTGGGATAGCTTAAATCGGGTAACAGTTTTACCGCGAGGCGAGAAAACCCTACCATGCCAAAAAGCATCACAGCTAACATGAACATCCATACAGTGACGGGGCGTTTAACCGAAGTGTTAATTATTGACATTATCCCGCTCCGTTATCGAATAGCTGCGAAGCTAAGTGGGGTAATAATTTCCACTAATGATTGATCTTTGAGGTTTTGTTGGCCCCTGATGACAATTTGTTCGCCATCTTCAACACCCGATAAAATTTCAACCGTGTTATTTTCACGATATCCCAAGGTGACTTCACGTCGTTGTGCCTTGGTGTCTTTTATCACATACAAAGCTTGAGTGTTGTCTTGGTTGATTAATGCGTTATAAGGCACGGTAAGTACATCAAGGTGGGTGTCGTATTTAAGTTCAACCCGAGTAAACATACCCGCTTTTAATGTTGCATCTTGATTTGGCACGGCTAACGTCACTTTAAACGTACCGCTTTGAGCATCCACTATCGGACTAATGCGCAGCACTTTTGCATCGATAATATTGGCCGCTGTACCTTGGTGTTGTTGAATAATACTGGCTTGTTGACCAACCCGTAAACTAGCAAGTTGTTGTTCTGGTAAGTGTAATATGCCGTGAAGTTGGTCTTGATTAACAACATAAAATAACTCTTGGAACTCTTTTGCCATATTGCCTGTTTTAACATAGCGTGAAGCAACGACACCATTAATGGGTGAGGTGATTTGGCTTTCTTTAACTTGTAGCTCTGCTAAGTCGCGCTGTGCTTTAGCAGCTTGTAGGTTGAACTCGAGCTTGGCCATTTGATCCTGGCTAATAAACTCTTTGTTGTTCATTTTATTTAAACGATTTAACTCTTGCTGAATAATCTGCACTTCGGCTTCTGAACGATTGAAATCATAACGTTGACGCTTGGCATCAATTACCGCAAGTATTTGCCCTTTGGTAACCCGATCGCCTTCTTCAACGTTAATCTTTTCGATTATCCCAGCAATGCGGCTCATCACATGAGACTCTTCAGGTGCTTCAAGTGTGGCGGTGGTGCTGTAAAAAGAGGATACATTGCCTGTGGTGACCAGTGCTGTTTCAACCGGAATAGCAAATTTTTCATCTTTTTTTGCTTGCTCTTCTTCGCCGCTGCAACCACTCAATACTGCAATACAAAGTAAAGGAATTGCCATTTTCTTCATGCTGATGAACCTATCCATGGGGTACCTGCTAGTGTTATATTTTTTGAATTAAATGACGCTAATGTACTTATTGTTATTCTTAAGCGAGTTAACGTCACGTTATCATTTGTAACTAATGTTAATTAAATACATCAAAGCACTAACTGTGCCACTTTTTATAGTGTATAAATAACAAAGGTTTATAGTATTTTTGGTTAAGGGTTAGCGAAATTGACAATGTTAATGTAGTGAAAATAATTAACATTTGGTGTGATTGGTTATTTATGTATTTTCGTGTTGTAGAAATAAACAGATTCATTGATATCAATAAATGGAAAATAATTTAAAAGGAAGCGTAAATGAAAACAACAACATGGTTGGGCATGATGGCATCAGTTTTTTTATTGTCCTCATGCAGTATGTTGGTGAGCCAGCAGTCGGGGAAACAGTCTGTTTCGAGCAGTCTGATGGACTTTTTGTATCCTAATAAAGAAGCCCGTGCAGTACATAGCGCCGAAGTTCCATTGCTCACATTACCGGTAAAAGTCGGTATTGCCTTTGTACCGTCTACAGGCTTTCAAAAAGAGGCAGTGCATAGTAAAGATCAATACGAATTACTTGAAAAAGTGAAAGCGGCTTTTGTTCAATATGATTATATTGACCGCATTGAAGTCATTCCGAGTACTTATCTTGCAGGTGGTGATGGTTTTAACACATTAGAACAAGTTGGGCGTTTATATGATGTCGATGTAATGGCGTTGGTGTCTTACGATCAAGTGACTCAGTCTGTAGAGAATAATGCCGCGTTATTGTATTGGACCATCGTGGGTATGTATGTGATTCCGGGCAATGAAAATACCGTACAAACGTTTGTCGATACTGCAGTGTTTGACATTAAAAGTAGGAAAATGCTCTTTAGAGCACCAGGGATCAGTAAGCTCGAAAAGCGCACAACCGCTATTGGTATTGACGAAACATTAGCTGAAAAATCGATGCAAGGTTTTGACCTGGCGGTTACTGATATGACTAAAAACTTAGACGATGAGTTAGCTCGATTTAAAGTGAGAATTAAAGAGGAAAAAATTGCCAAGGTGGAACATAGCAATAATTACAGCGGCGGGACTATTGATATTCAGTTTGGTTTATTATTATTGATAATGTTATTCATTCGATTAAGACTAAGTAACCTGAGATCGGTTTAAGCCATAACAACAATAGCGCCAAACTCAGCATTCGTAATATTGAGTTGTGGCTTAGTTTCTTTCAGTTGATAGGCAATCAATCCGCCTATCATATTCAACATAAAACCATGCACGCTTCGATGTCTTGTATGCTCTATTTGTGAAATATTTTTTAGCTGGTCATTGATGGTTTCAATGATAAATCGACGTGAAAGCATCGCTCTATCCCATAGGGATAATGCATTAGCTTTCATGTTTTTACGGACATTATTGACGATCGTAACACCTTGTTCGAGTAAGTCGCTCGCCAGTGCTTTGCTAATGTAGCCTTTGTCGGCATAAAGTTTATCCATTGAGTTAACCACCATCCCCGATACAGGCTGAGTGTCATGCACATTCGCGGGCGTTATTTTGGCGGCTACAATGCCGCCTTTGTGATTAACAATTAGGTGAAGTTTAAACCCGTAGAACCATCCCATCGTGCCTTTTCCTCGGCTAGCGAGGCCCGATAAACTTTTATGCCTTGGAATTCGTAAGTTGTGACAGACCTTGATACTCGTTGAATCAACAAACCCAATCCCTGTTGGCTGACTTCTTATGGTACAAAAATAGCTGTACAATGGCACGACAGTTGTGGGCATTAGTTCCAAAAAGCGGCTGTAACTGAGCAAATGTGGAAAATCAGATTTAAAGAATCGAGCAAGATAACCAGTATAAAAGTTCTTGAAGTCACGGTGGTGGGATGTATGGAAGAGTATGATAATGGTCATTATTTCGCTCATGTCCATTCAATTTGAGCGCTGACGTCTTCGTGTGCCGTCAGTCAGGCATTGTGTTTTCCATTGCGGAGTGAATACAGCACAAAAATCATCGACATCACAAAATATATCCATTAAATTATTCATACGCCCTCTGCATGATTAAATCCTTCTTGGTCGAAAGATCTGATCGTAAAGAGGGCGTTTAGTTCAATTCTTATCCCGAGTTCAGGTTAAGTAAGGCAGGGCTACCGCACGAGTGAGTGTTTTTCATACAAGTCGAGGTAGGTATATCCAATATTTCATATTCTAACCATAGAAATTGTTATCGACTAAACTTCCTCTTATTCTAATTTTCACAGATTTAAATTAAAAACGTTCATGCGATTGCCCTGGCAATATTCTAGCTCATACTTATGATTTATTTTATGAAAATTTAAGGTTGCGGATGATCGTTTTTCACCAGTAAAAACAGTAAAAACAGTAAATTAAGTGGCATTAGCGTTACAGACAATGGATTTACAGTCAATGGCCCATCAAAGCAGTGTGTACAGCTGGCTCAATATCACTATCTGCCATCGGGTTTATTGAATAAAGCGACACAAGGTAATCAACTTGAACTCAGTCATGCCTATGATAGCTATTCAAGATTAATTGAGCAGACATGGCGACATGCGAGCTCAAATAACGCAGCACCAGAGTTTATATTAGAAGAGCTTGCCTCATCAGAGTCAGCTCTGTTCGCATCAAGACATTATCAATACGATAAGCAACATCAATTACTTCGCTGTGATAGCGAAGTAGCAGAGCAGGGCGCAACTAGTGAGGTTCAAACCTCTCAAGGGCCTGAAACCAAAAGCACACCCGATGTTAAGCCATTTCGCTATAACAACATCAGCAAACTCGTCAGTGACAGTCATACTCGTGTATCGGATAACCCTACTGGCAACAAAACCAGTGTTCAGCAACAATACCAATGGGATGGATTTGGTAATCCTACTCATTCTCTACGTGATAACGATAACCGTGTTGATGCCAGTGTTAACAGTTCAACATTTGATACAGAGCGCGCTGAAAAAATTCAACATTCAGTTTCATCGGCATTATCATCCGATGCAGTAAGGCCCAATAAAAACCTTAACGATGTAGTGGTTAACAACGACCGCTTAATGAGCATGGCGGGCATCGATTACCGCTATGACGCCAGTGGCAACCAAATCAGCCAAGTAGGTAGGGGTGACAAACAACAACGCAGCTTTAATGGCTTAAATCAACTGGTTCAAATCAACGTTAATGGCAAGCTGACCCAATACGAATATGATGCCTTAGGCCGTCGCAGTGCAAAAATCACCGAACTTGGTCGCACCGACTTTATTTGGGATCATCACCAACTGATTGGCGAATGCACCTTAGGTGAATACAGCTGGTATATCTATCAGCCTGATACTTTTACACCTGTAGCACTGATTAAAGCAGGGCAGGTTTATTATTATCACTTAGACCAACTCGGCACACCTATTTGCTTAACGGATGAAAATGCTAAAATTGTCTGGCGCAGTCAGCAAGACGTGTTTGGTCAGACAATTGAAAGAACATCTATTAAACATAGAGACATTGAATATACAGATTTTAAAGATGCAGCCAAGCAAGACAAGATAACTAACCCAATCCGTTTTCAAGGGCAATACTTTGATGACGAATCAGGTTTACACTACAACCGCTTTCGGTACTACAGCCCTCAACAAGCACGATTCATCCATCAAGACCCTATTGGATTAGTGGGTGGCATAAATCATTATCAATATGCGCCTAATCATGTGAATTGGGTGGATCCATTTGGGTTGTTGTGTAAAGAAGGGCAAGCTAAATTATCGGCGATGTTAGATAATTTAGTTGGCAAAGGAATAGATCAAAAAACGAAAGATAAGATATTACAAAGTGCAATTGATAGTGCTGCCATTACCGATCCAGAAGGTAAATTAAAAGTACAAAAGCCGGATGGAGTAAATAAGCTAAATTATGCTTATACACTTGAATCGATGAATGAAGTGGATAACACCATTACTATTCGCCGTAACATTGGTGGTGAGCTAAAAGAAATGGAGCTTACCATTGAAGAGTTTGCTGGTATGCATGAATTTGGCGGTAAGGCTGTGAATGATGAGTGGGCCAGTAAAGGGCGCATTAAAGAAAATACAGCCAGAACGTTGATCACAGCTAAAAAGAAAGAAAACTCAGAAAAAACGTATAAATTGACGCCTGAAGAAAAGGATGAATTGCAACAACATTGTGACGAGCGCGATGAGGCAATGATAGAGCGTGATAAGTTTGCTCGTCAAACTGATGGATATAATAAGCAAATCCCAAAAGTGAATGAGCAATCAGCCAAAATAGGCGAAAAAGCCGCAGATATGGCAGTGAAAGCCACTTACCCTGGTTATGAGCGAATTCATCCAGACAGTTTGGATGAATCTTCTTCTGTATCGGGTAACTTTGATATGGTGTATCAAAATGCTAACGGTGATGTGATCATTGTTGAAGCCAAAGGGGGCAAGAGTCCACTGGGTAAAAAGCAGATTGGTGACAGTGATTATCAGCAGGGAACACCCAAATATGCGCAGGCCATTACAGATAATATGGGGAAAAGTTTACCAAATACATCTGATAAGAAAGCGGCTAATGCAATCGAAGAAGCCATAGATGATGAAAACATCATTAAATATTTGCATATCGAAACTCCGATAACGAAAACGGATACTGGCTCTAAGGTTAGTGAAGTAAAAATTTCAGAGTTTGATATTGATTTATTATAATTAGCAGGTTAACAAATGAAAACTGAAAGAACTCATAAGCCTCAATTTGAAAAAGCGTCTTTGGAGGAGTGGCTAGAATCCCCAAAGAAAAGAATAAAAAAAATTCCAGTAAATATAATTAATAAAAGAGATAACTTGCTAAGGTTCTCTCAACTATATATTAATTTTTCTCGTTGGCTCACCTGGGCAGAACAAACCCCAGAGATAGAACAAGAGTCAGCAATGGGCCTAAAGCTTGCCTCAAAAATGTATTCAGCATTTTTGAAGTTGGCTGCGCAACCAGAGCAAGAGCTTACGTTTAAGATATATGATTTACCTCAAGTAACTTGGAACGGCAAAGGCATGTTAGAAGCTGGCTATGCAGCCCCTGCAGAGTGGCTCGATGCCTATTTTTTAGCGGTAATTACGCGTGATAAAGAAAGTATGGACAGCTTAGCTAATTTTCCCGTAGAGATAATGAAACAAAGTGCAACCAAAGCTGGCCCTGTATCTTATAACTTGGTTGAAGTATTTCAAGCCTACCATCACCGTCAAAGCAATTATCCTGCATTGTTAAACGAATGTATGAAAATGGCGGTAGCGCAAGGTAACGATTGGGCGCTTGATATCGCAATGGGGTATCTAGAAACCTTTGCAGCGCTCACGACAGATATCGGGTTTGACTTTAACGAAACGCTTGCTAAAAATCTTCAGTTGCAAGAAAAGTACTGGATAAATGCAAGTGATCCTAACACTGTGCCTGTTGATTCATTTTTGCCACTCCAATTGCTCGGTATGGCCTGTATGTGGCATGACCGAGGTAATCAAGTCTTGGTTGAAAGTGACTCTCTGCCACGCTTTTTGATTGAAGGTAAATATTTTTAACGGGTTAAGATGAAGTATCTTCGGTAGATGTTTAATTATCGAGAGTATTTTTAATAGGGAGATTTGCTCAACATGTTTGGACTACTAAAAACATACGACGTACACATGTGCTCAGAAGTAAAAGGGCAGGTTTTGTTAAACGGAAAACCTGTTGTTGGCGCTAAAATTACACGGCAACTAAATTATATCCATAAGTTTGTTGAAAATGATGAAACTCGAACAGACGAAAATGGAGAATTCTCTATGCCCGAAGTTAATTTAAGTTCAAAAAAACCGGGAGACATGTTTGTTCATAATTTTACTGAACAGCAAATTGAACTGTTTCATGATGGTCAATCGTACCTCCTTTGGCGTTCTAGTGTTATAGGTATCGAAGAGTCCCCCGAAGTAAAAGAAAAATTAGCAACATTGAATGCTGACTTAACCTCTAAGGAGGTTGATTTTACTTTTCCGAACAAACGTAATCGTAATTTAGAGTTTGATGGAACTAGTATTTGTCGTTGGCAAACTGATTTTGATGTCTATGAATTAAACGATGACGATGAAGACTTTTTTAATTTTTAAATTGACATGTACAAGAATAATCAAAGGAATGATATGAACACATTAACACCACAATTAGCGGTTAATTTAGCGAGTTTTGCATATAAAAGTAAAAATATAAGTAAAGACAATATAGCAAAGATTCAAGTTCCAGCTATGTTGAGAAAACAGTTCATGTTTAATGCTCAGAAATCTACTCTCCATGGGGTATCGGGAACTATTGCAGAACATTTACTTAATCATACTTCTGGCTTTGGTTTTTTTGGGATAGGCCGTTCTGAGGGGAATTTTAAAAATGAAGCGGTAATCATTTTTAGAGGTACGGCATCGATGGCTGATGCTATAACTGACTTACATTGTGGTGTGACTTGTAGTAGTAACAATAAAACGGTTCATGCAGGTTTCAACAAGACTTTTGAGTCAATTAAATCTCAACTTGCTATTCTTCTAGATCAATTAGGAAATAGGCCTGTTCATTGTGTTGGCCATAGTTTGGGTGGTGCAATAGCAAATCTTGCAGCTGTTTGGATACGTTCGAATTATAAAATTCCAGTTAAGTTATATACTTTTGGCTCTCCTAGAGTTGGATTCAATGCTTATGCTCTGCAAACAGAAACTAGTTTACATGGTATTTATCGCGCAGTTCATCGAAGTGACCCTGTTCCGATGGTCCCTGTATGGCCGTTTGTTCATGCAGGAAAAGAATATCGATTGAGCACTTGTGTTTCTTTGACTGGAGCATCTCATATGATGGATGGAGATGCTCCAGGCTATATAAATACAGCAACTAGGTATTCTGAGTATTCACAAATGCAATTAGGCTCAATCCAAAATTTAGCCGTTGTGAGGTTAAACTATCGAAAACGGCACTTAGCTTGTTTTAATGCTCATTGGTCGGATAAAATTGGCGATGCTTTACTCACTTTATTACGTGAAAGTGGAAAGTTATCGAGTATTTTAGCGCAAGCTGCTGTGGGTGGTACATTAACATTATATGATGCACTTGCGAGAGGTATTGTTGAAATATCCAAAATGACGACCGAGTATGCTGCTGATGCTAAAGGGTTATTGGGTCATATTTTAAATTTCGTCGGTAAACCTAGTGTTAAAGTCGTTGATATTACATACAAATTTGTTAAAGATTTATTAGTTCTTATGCTAAACAAATTAAATACATTGGTTCGAGCAGCCATACCAGCCGTAGGTATTTATATGTGATTTTACTAGTACGATAAGTTAATTAGAACTAATTCAGATTTCTTAAAGATATAATTTCAAATTTAGAAAATCATAATTAAGTGGCTGGCAGAGTTCACCCACAAGATGTGTTTGGCCAAACAATTGAAAGCACATTTGTTAAAGATAGGGACATTGAAGATACAGATAATGAACAAGCTGATGTTGATTATGCTGCTTTGCAAGACAAGATAACTAACCCAATCCGTTGGGGAATACCTCAGGGAAATGGAATTATATCGTTAAATTGTCAAAAATCAGTTCCCGAAAATTAAAGAATTACAGATTTTATCTCTTATTAAAATCAACTATGACAAGGATAATACGATGTCATCAATAAAAATAACTCAAGCTGTCGGGTTGGGTGGAGCTAACAATGGAAACGATGTAAAAGCTGTACAAACGGCATTAAATAAATTACTTAAATTCATTCCTCCTACAAAATCATTAATTGTTGATGGCCGTTTAGGCTCTAAGCCTGAAAGCGCTAAAACTGTTGCAGCGATAAAGCTATTTCAAAGTAAAGCACTCAACATGGTACGTCCAGATGGCAAAATTGACGTAAATGGTCGAACTCATCGAAAGATAAATGAATTGTTGATAGTAAATAGCGTTCAGGTCACCGGAATGCAAGACCCTAAACTTTTCATTACTAATGTAATAAAGCCAGCTCTTTTGAAAATAGGTTTAGCCTCCAGAAATGCAGAAATGTTACTACTAGGAACAGCTATCCAGGAGAGTCGTTTAAAATACCGACAACAATTAGGTGGTGGGCCTGCTTTAAGTTATTTTCAAATGGAACCTGCCACACACGATGATATTTGGGATAATTATCTAGCATACAGACCCGATCTTGCAAAAAAAGTCAGCGAATTGTTGAACAATGATGACAAATTACAAGAGCTAAAAGATAATGATCTATATGCATGTGCTATGGCAAGAGTGCATTATTTAAGGGCACCAGCAGGGTTACCATCAGAGGATGATCTTCATGGTCAGGCAGCGTATTGGAAATCTTATTACAATACGCCGTTAGGTAAGGGAACAATTCAAGAGTATGTTCATAATTGGCAAACCTATGGGGTTAAGTAATGACGTTATATAAATCTATTTTTGCAGTCTTATTATTGACCGCTAGCCATTTTGCTGCAGCGTCAGATTGTATTCAAATAAAAGTGATAAAGCCGATACTAGTGCAATTTAGTAGTGATGATGTTAAGTCAAAAAGATTTGATCAAGTTAAACTTTTACATGAAGATAAATCGGGCATTTGTTTACCGACTCTTGACACCTATGTTTTAGCATATAATGAAGGTGTTCCATTTATTGCTGTTCGTTTGAAGGGACACACGCCAAATATCACACTGATAAAAAAAGATGATATTGAGTATGCCTTGATCAAATATCATACGGGGAACAAGCTTCAGGTATTGAAAGGGTACCAATATGTAGACTCTGATTTAATTGAACTTCCAAACTTTACCTTAAGTAGTAATTTAAGCCAAATCAATATCGTTAATGGAAGTATTGAAGTTAACAATACCGAATTAGTTAAAAATAAGGTAATAAACCAATTGGCATACTATGATTTTGACCTAACGGGTATACATAAAAAGCGTTAAAATAATATCATTGGCATTTATCTCAGTAGCTGTGCTGTCAGCCGATAAGGCTACTGAATTGAATAGTATTTCCAGACCCAAAGGCACCATCGTTAGCGTAGAATATATTCTTTATTATCGCCGTTTTTCGCGAGTGGTGGTTAACGCTTTTCTGTGTGGCATTCAACTCGAAGAATACCGTTGACACATATAGGGTTCTATAAAGAATGGTAAAATTAACAAAGATTATCTTTTTAGCTAAGAATTATTTCATGTTCTTGGTGATGAGTAGTCTCATACCCACATAAATAAACTTATCATCATGATATCTAACGCCTAGTTTTCTACAGTAATTAGGCGGAATCAACATCATCAATAAGGTAAAGGAATACTATGCACGATATATTCGGCGAAATTAGACGCGAATTTTACACTCAAACAATCAAGGAGTGGTTAGGGTGGATTGTGGGGACCTTTTTACTGGTCGTGTTGATTAAATGGTTTGCTCAACAATATGACGTCCCAGAATTTGAATTTCATGTCTGGGTTTCAGCGACTCTTTATCTCTGGTATGTATCTACCATTAGCTTATTAATCGGTAGCACTTACTTTATCGCCCGTAATGCTCAAACCATGCTAGAGAGACGAGCGACACATCCTCAAAAGCCTGACAGTATTGATTTGAGCAATGATTTAGTCAGGGTTAAAAAAATCAAGATTAAAGCCGCTATCATTGCCGTTGTTGCGCATCTTATCAATGCTGGTCTTGTTTACTTTGTCACCGGTCACGTTCCTAGCATGACGTCAGAATATCAATTATATGCTGTGATTGGTGTGTTTGCGATAGCCGCCATTAAGCCTGCGATGTTAGCCGTAAACGCTGTTCGGATGGAGATTTTTGGCATGATTGAAGAAGCAGATTACCCACAACAGTCTGTTGCTGATTTATGGCGAGTAGTGAATGACTTTAACGACTATGAAGAGCGATTAGAAAAAGTATTCGAGCGTATCGATGACGCTAAGCAGGAGTTCAGCCGTGAAAAAGAGGTTACTATTGCTGATATTGTTGAAAAATTAACAGTATACAAAGCAGAATTACACTCTGCATTCGATGAAAAAATAACACTTCTCTCATCATCAGATAGCGCAAGAGAAGCGGCTTATCATGCGTTAAAAGAAGCACAGGCACCACTCAGTAAAGAAGTCAGTAAAATATTGGCTGAACTGCAAAACTTACAAAGCTTTGTGATTGATTTACGTGACAAAAATATCAAGGGAGAGCAATTGATGTCAGCATTAAAAGAATTTGGTATTGAGTCATTAGCTGATTTAAATGTGAGCTTTCAAAAATCGATTGTGACGCATAATCCCCCCTTACGAAGTGTCCTATCGCCAATTGATGAAGATAGATGCGAATAAATAAAGCGAAACACAGTATCAGCTCTTTAAAACATGAATAACCCCAATATAGATGCGTTACTGGTTAACGCATCTGCTTTTGATTGAAGGTCGTGTTAATGGCTCTGCAGGATTAGAGTGTGCAGAACACATTCAACAGCCAGCGTCATCGGCTTTATCATCCGACACAGCAAGGCCCAATAAAAACCTTAATGATGTGGTGGTTAACAACGACCGCTTAATGAGCATGGCAGGCGTTGATTACCGTTACGACGTCAGTGGCAACCAAATCAGCCAAATAGGCAGCGGCGATAAACAACAACGTAGTTTTAATGGTTTGAACCAATTGGTTCAAATCAACGTTAATGGCAAGCTGACGCAATACGAATATGATGCATTAGGCCGCCGCAGTGCAAAAATTACTGAACTTGGTCGCACCGACTTCATTTGGGACAATCATCAGCTTATTGGCGAATGCACTTTAGGTGAATACACTTGGTATATTTATCAGCCTGATACTTTTACACCTGTAGCACTGATTAAAGCAGGACAGGTTTATTATTATCACTTAGACCAACTCGGCACACCTATTTGCTTAACGGATGAAAATGCTAAAATTGTCTGGCGCAGTCAGCAAGACGTGTTCGGCCAGACAATTGAAAGCACATCTATTAAAGATAGAGACATTGAATATACAGATTTTAAAGATGCAGCCAAGCAAGACAAGATAACTAACCCAATCCGTTTTCAAGGGCAATACTTTGATGACGAATCAGGGTTACACTACAACCGTTTTAGGTACTACAGCCCTCAGCAAGCTCGATTTATTCATCAAGACCCAATAGGATTGGTAGGCGGCATAAACCATTATCAATATGCGCCGAATCCAGTGAATTGGGTAGATCCGTTTGGGTTGAGTTGTAAGGAAGGGATTGCACATATATATCATTATCAAGGGGCTGAGAGTCCTCACTTTGCAATAGTGATAGAATATAAAAGCAAAAAGTATGGAACTGAACAATGGGGAGGGAAAGGGACAAAAACTTTAGATATAGAATTTGATCCAAGTGAAGATAATGGTATGAATTTAGTTGATATATATAATGTAAGCATTCCTGATGCGCTTAATGCAATGCAATATCAAGAATCACTGGTTAGAAAGGGTGAATTTTCTTATGCTAAAGCAGGCGGGGATGCAGATAAGCTAGATACACCGGAATATGATGAAACAAATAAAAGTTGTTTAACACATGTTTTTGGTGTTCTTAATGCTGGTGGAAAAGATGCACCAGCTTCTTCACCTGTGAATAAAAAGACTGTTGGATATGTTGCGGGATTAAGAAAAGAGTCTAATACATCTAAAAAAGCAGGTAATGAATAGTTATGAAAGTTAAAAAACCGTCAATGTGTAATGTGCACACCTGTTATCAGAATTCTTTTGTGTGCAAACACATTAAAGAAGCTGCGAAGTCTAATAAAACTATTAATATTACACCTCTTTTTTATGAACGTTTTATGTTAGAAAAGTACTATGAAACAAAATGGTTCTGTGATGTTTGTGTAAAAAAATATAGTATCCCATTAGTTGGAGGTATTTTATATGATCCATCATTACGAGCTTTTGTAAACAGTGTAGATAAAGAAGTTTGTGTTGGGCATAAAGACCCATTTTATCAGGCACAAAATGATTTAGTTGGGTGGTGTCAACAATGCTTTTTTGAAAGGTATATTGAAAGAGTAAAATATTTCGAAATAAAAAGAGAAAACAAAAAAATGGAATTTTTTGCTATAGATTTTAACCTGTAAATTTTTAGGTGAGTATTAAGATAATCCCTCAAAAATAAAATGATAAATAATAATTTTCAAAAAGCTATAGAAAGCGGAAGTGTGCATGATTTTTTTAGGGGCAAAGGTTCATATTTTATACCAAGCCCTGATTATGATGGACATGTGTATGGTGCTCAAATGGTAGGCGCAGCAAGGGTTTACGCAGAAGAATCAAGAGAGCACTCAAAAGAATTTGATAAGTTTTTTTTAGAATTTTTAGAATTTTTAGATAGTTTGGAAGTATCTGAAGATGATCTTAACCATTTACTTGCTAACTTATCTTCGTATTGCGCTCAAAAAAGCAGGGGAGGCTTTACTTATAGTTTTCTTTTTGAAAATCAAAATGGGCCTGAATGGAATTCTGTAAATCGTTATCTCAATGAAGTATCTAAATCATCATTTTTTGGAAATGTTAAATCACAAATTGCAAGGCATGCTAATTTTATTAATAAAAAGGGATATAAATTCCTCTCGTATATTTTTGAAACTTTATAAAAATATAGGCATGTTCTGTGTGGGCTTTTTAACGATGAAAACATGTCGTGGAAATGTAATTATAACGCTAAATTGTCAAAAATTAATTCCCAAAAAATTAAAAAAGTTACAGATTCTATCTATTACTTAAATCAATAATGACAAGGATAATAAGATGTCATCAATAAAAATAACTCAAGCTGTCGGGCTGGGTGGAGCTAACAATGGAAACGATGTAAAAGCAGTACAAACTGGTTTAAACAAACTACTCAAATCCATTCCTCCTACAAAATCATTAATTGTTGATGGCCGTTTAGGCTCTAGGCCTGAAAGCGCTAAAACTGTTGCAGCGATAAAGCTATTTCAAAGTAAAGTACTCAACATGGTACGTCCAGATGACAAAATTGACGTAAATGGTCGAACTCATCGAAAGCTAAATGAAAAGCTAATAGCGGTCTCAAGCAAAGCTCACTTTAAGTTGCCAGTAGCATCTAGCGAAATTCAAAAAATATCAGATTCTGATTATCTAGATATTGCGAATCAACTTGGTTGTAAAGTCGCTGCTGTTAAAGCTGTTGCGGACGTAGAGTCTTCTGGTGATGCATTTTTCTCAAACGGAAAGCCGAAAATATTATTTGAAGCCCATATTTTTGCTCGTTTGACAAATCACAAGTATGATCAGAGTCATCCATCTGTATCCAGCATAACCTGGAATCGAAGCTTATATACCGGTGGCTCCCAAGAGTATGCAAGGCTTGAAATTGCCATGAGTTTAGATACTTCAGAGGCTTTGAAGTCGACTTCATGGGAGCGCTTTCAAATTATGGGCTTTAATTATAGTGAGTCTGGTTTTACTAGCGTAGAAGCATTTGTTAAAGCAATGTTCAGCTCTGAAAGAAAACAGCTTGATGCTTTCGTTAGCTTTGTAAAGAATAAAGGCCTAGAAAAGTACCTAATAACGCTAGACTGGGCTTCATTTGCTAAAGGTTATAACGGTTCGCAGTACGAACAGAATAAGTATGATATTAAATTACAGAAGGCATTTGAAAAATATGACAAAAAGTAAACTCTCTAACGCTTTGTGGGTTTTATCCTTATTTTTAGTTGCATCGTGTAGCGCCTCTCAGCGTGATGTGGCAGAGATTATATTTAAATGCCACGCTGATCAGCCCAAATCGATTGATGTTGTTATTAGTAAAATGGATAACACGTTTAAATTAGAGCAATTTAATATTGAGAGTTCAAAGCTTGCTAATGCAGCGCTAATTAGTGATGTGAGTAAATCGAGCTACCACCGTTCTTTAGTTACAGAGCACAGTATGACTTTCACATACGACGATAGTGAAGTCATAGTGAGTGACTACTACAGCGAAGAACTTAATATGATTATTAAAGAAACATCAGTAACAATACAAAAAATTGGTACAAAAGAATATTGGCTTTGTGATGATTCAGGTTTTAGTAAGTTGGGCTCTATTGAAGATTTCTAGTGAATTAAAAATGTTCATTATCTTGCTAAAATCAAAGTGATTAAAGTGGAATAAATGTACCAAGATGATGAATTAGAAAAGCAGGCCTATTTTGCTGAACAGGCTCATTCATACCTTCGCCTATGCTTTCTTTTACAGTTTATATTTCTCAAAAAAGAGTTTCTTCAGAAGGGACTTTGACATGGGGAAAACATTTTTGTTTGCTTTTTCTTTGTTATATCTTTCGCCAACGAAACAGGTCCGAGGTGGAATAATTCAATTTATATAGATGATCACAACTTAACAATTAATGTTGCCGCGGAGCAGTGCCAAAAAAGCTTAATTAATGCTCCTAAAAGCTGGAACTATGGTGTAAAAAAGCCATTAATATGGGTTCTTGGAGAGGTTTAGTACCTCTTAACTTGCACACCGGTAATGGTGATCCGGATTATAATAGCGTCATCAGCAAAGACTAATTTGAGTGTAACTACCACCAACTCAATACTGATTACTGATTACTGTCATACGACTTCAATCTGTTAAAAATTGTAAAATTAAATGTTCTATTAAACATCACCTCTAACCGATTATAAATCATTGAAGGTGTTTAGGGCTGATTTATTCACTACGTTGAATAGTCACCGATATCTAAATTTAAATAACAAAAAAGCGCCTTTCGGCGCTTTTTTAGTTTGGTTAATCAAAAGATTAACGCTTATCAACGCTCACAAATTCACGTGCAGACTCACCAGTGTATAACTGACGTGGACGGCTGATTTTGTGGCCTGGTTGATCTAACATTTCTTTCCAATGTGAAATCCAACCAACAGTACGTGACAATGCGAATAGCACTGTGAACATATCGTTAGGGATACCAATGGCTTTCATGATGATACCAGAGTAGAAATCAACGTTCGGGTATAGCTTCTTAGAGATGAAGTATTCATCTTCAAGAGCGATACGCTCAAGTTCCATTGCCACGTCTAATAATGGATCAACCACTTTAAGTTCTTTAAGGACTTCATGACAAGTTTCACGCATCACTTTAGCGCGAGGGTCGAAGTTCTTATAAACGCGATGGCCAAAGCCCATTAGACGGAATGGATCGTTTTTGTCTTTCGCTTTCTCGATAAATTCAGGAATGCGATCAACGCTGCCGATTTCTTCTAACATTTCTAAGCAAGCTTCGTTAGCACCACCATGAGCTGGGCCCCACAACGAAGCAATACCCGCTGCAATACATGCAAATGGGTTAGCACCTGAAGAGCCAGCTAAACGAACAGTAGATGTAGATGCATTTTGCTCATGATCAGCATGCAATACAAAAATACGGTCCATTGCTTTTTCTACAACAGGATTAACTTTGTACTCTTCACACGGAGTAGCAAACATCATCGACAAGAAGTTACCCGCATAACTTAAATCGTTACGTGGATAAACAAAAGGTTGCCCCATTGAGTACTTGTAGCACATCGCTGCTATTGTCGGCATTTTCGACACTAAGCGGTAAGCTGCAATTTCACGATGCTTTGGATTGTTAACATCAAGAGAATCTTGATAGAAAGCAGATAATGCACCTGTTACACCACATAGCATTGCCATTGGGTGTGCGTCACGGCGGAAACCTCTGAAAAAGAATGCAATTTGTTCATGAACCATAGTGTGTTCTTTCACTGTGGAAACAAATTGTTCGTAATCAGCTTTAGACGGTAATTCACCATATAATAGCAAGTAGCATAAATCTAAGTAGGTCGATTCAGTTGCAAGTTGTTCAATTGGATACCCACGGTGTAACAAGATACCTTGCTCACCATCGATATAAGTAATTGCTGACTCACAAGATGCAGTAGCTAAAAAGCCTGGATCGAAGGTGAAATACCCTTTTTTTCCAAGTGTACTGATGTCGATAACGTCAAAACCTTCAGTACCTTTCTTGATAGGTAGGTCGATTGATTCGTTTCCTGGTAACTCTAATTTGGCTATATTATCAGCCATACCCCGTTCTCCTTACTTCATTCTTCTATATGAGTGCGGCATGTTAAGCGGTCATTACTTTACAGTGGATCGGGATCACAGATCAATTTAAATAAGCGTTTAAATTTGTTAGACCATGGTATATGTGCCCTGTAAACCGCTCTGCGCTTGGATTAGAATAAAAAAATACTAAAAAAACTTATTTTGCATAATGTGAGGTTTGTATTTGACAATTCCCACGAGTATACTTGCCTGCGCCCCCAAGGGCGACGAACATCACAGTTTAGGAATGATGAATTTACGAACTAAATAGTGGTTTCTCAATTGATTAGATGTTTCAGAGTGGTCCGTTATTTGTTTTAAAACGTATGCCTAGTGTTAGCGTTAATAGTTAAACAAAAAACAGATAGATAACAAAAATAATGCTCGACGGAGCTGAGTGAGCAGAACGTGAAAAAGCAAAGACCTGTCCATCTAGACCTGCAGACGATAAGCTTTCCTGCGACAGCTATCGCGTCAATCCTACACCGTATTTCCGGTGTTATCATGCTATTCGCAATTGGTATTCTTCTATGGCTGTTAAATTCGACTTTAACATCACCAGAGGGGTTTGCTAGCGTACAATCCTTGTTCGATGGTTTCGTGATGAAGTTCATCATTTGGGGTATTCTAACTGCGTTGGGTTATCATTTATTAGGTGGCATTCGTCATTTGATTATGGATGCCGGACACTGGGAAGAATTAACTTCGGGTGTTGCATCAGCTAAGGCTACTTTTGTGTTAGCAGTAGTCTTTTCAATCATAGCGGGGATTTGGGTATGGTAACAAATGCAGCAAGTTTTGGACGCAGTGGTGTTCATGACTATATTCTATTACGCGCAAGTGCAGTGATCCTCGCTTGTTATACTATTTTCTTAGTAGGTTTTATCGCGTGTAGTGCCCCGTTAACTTTCGAAATTTGGAGTGGCTTATTTAGTTCACTTCCAATGAAAGTCTTTACCCTTATAACGTTAGTTGCTTTACTTATTCATGCGTGGATTGGTGTATGGCAAGTGTTGACTGATTATGTCAAACACACAGCGTTACGTGGTGTATTACAGTTTACCTTTGTTATGGTCGCGATCAGTTATTTAGCGTCAGGCATTGTAATAGTGTGGGGTGTTTAAGTGAGTATTCCAGTACGCGAATTTGATGTAATCGTAATCGGCGCCGGTGGCGCGGGTATGCGAGCAGCATTACAGATTTCTAAAGAAGGTAAGAGCTGTGCGCTGTTATCTAAAGTATTCCCAACTCGTTCACATACCGTTTCTGCTCAAGGTGGTATCACCGTAGCATTAGGTAATGCTCACGAGGACCATTGGGAACAACACATGTACGATACGGTTAAAGGTTCTGATTTTATCGGCGACCAAGAAGCTATTGAGTTTATGTGTCAAACGGGTCCGGAAGCGATTATTGAACTTGAGCAAATGGGTTTACCTTTTTCTCGTTTTGAAAATGGCACAATCTACCAGCGTCCTTTTGGTGGCCAGTCTCGTAACTTTGGTGGCGAGCAAGCTGCTCGTACCGCTGCTGCTGCTGACCGTACAGGCCATGCACTGCTTCATTGTTTATACCAACAAAACGTTAAACATAAAACTAACGTTTATTCTGAGTGGTATGCCTTAGATTTGGTTAAAAATGAAGATGACGTTGTAGTGGGTTGTACCGCAATTGAAATTGAAACAGGCGATATTGTTTATTTCAAAGCCAAAGCAACGATACTAGCAACGGGTGGTGCAGGGCGTATTTATGCTTCGACCACTAATGCTCATATTAACACCGGTGACGGTGTAGGTATGGCAGCACGTGCTGGCATTCAATTACAAGACATGGAAATGTGGCAGTTCCACCCAACGGGTATTGCTGGTGCAGGTACCTTGGTAACTGAAGGTTGTCGTGGCGAAGGCGGTTACTTATTAAATAAAGATGGCGAACGTTTCATGGAGCGCTATGCACCGAATGCGAAGGATTTAGCTTCTCGTGACGTGGTAGCACGTTCAATGATGACTGAAATTCGCGAAGGTCGTGGTTTAGACGGTCCTTTAGGCCCGCATTTGTTACTAAAGCTTGATCATTTGGGCAAAGAAACCCTTGAAGCGCGTCTTCCTGGTGTGTGTGAATTATCACGTACTTTCGCTCATATCGATCCAGCAGACGGTCCTATTCCTGTATTGCCAACATGCCACTACATGATGGGCGGTTTACCGACTAAAGTGAGCGGTCAAGTTATTCGTCAGAATAAAGATGGCAGTGAGCAAGATGTATTAGGTTTATTTGCGGTTGGTGAAATCGCTTGTGTATCTGTACACGGTGCAAACCGCTTAGGCGGTAACTCATTACTCGATTTAGTGGTCTTTGGACGTGCTGCGGGTCAACATTTAGGTAAAGCGTTAGACGCTACACCTGATCCAAAAGCGGCATCAGACATAGAAATTAGTGCATCACTTGCTCGTCTTAATCGTTGGGAAAGCAACAAAGACGGCGAAGAGCCTGCGGTTATTCGTAAAGCGCTTCAATTGTGTATGCAGTTAAATTTCTCTGTTTTCCGCAGTGGTGAAGCCATGGCTGAAGGTCTAGAGCAGCTACAAGCTATTCAAAAGCGACTTGATAATGCTAAGTTATCTGATAACTCAAATGAATTTAATACTCAGCGTATTGAATGTTTAGAATTAGATAATTTAATGGCAACAGCGCTGGCAACTGCTTATGCAGCCAACTTCCGTACTGAAAGCCGTGGTGCGCATTCTCGTGAAGATTATTTAGACCGTGATGATGACAATTGGTTGTGTCATAGCTTATTTGACCCAGTGACTAAGAATATGAGCAAACGTGATGTCAACATGACACCTAAATTACGTGATGCATTCCCACCAGTAAAACGTACCTATTAGGCAGGAGTTGCAAAAGATGAAATTAACATTTGCATTGTATCGTTATAATCCTGATGTAGATACCAAGCCTTACATGAAGGATTACACCCTAGAAGTGCCTGATGGTTCTGATATGATGGTGTTGGATGCGTTAATTAAGCTGAAAGAACAAGACTCAACGATTGCGTTTCGTCGCTCATGCCGTGAAGGCGTGTGTGGTTCTGACGGTGTTAACATGAATGGTAAAAATGGATTAGCGTGTATTACGCCAATATCTACCTTTAAAGGGAAGAAAATTGAAGTCCGTCCTTTACCAGGCATGCCAGTAGTTCGAGATTTGGTCGTTGACCTAACTCAGTTCTACAAGCAATACGAAAAAATTAAGCCTTATCTGATCAATGATGAAAAGGCGCCAGCTCGTGAACATATACAATCACCTGAAGAGCGTGCTCATTTAGATGGTTTATACGAATGTATTTTGTGTGCATGTTGTTCAACTTCGTGTCCATCTTTCTGGTGGAATCCGGATAAATTTATCGGTCCAGCCGGTTTATTGCATGCTTATCGTTTCTTGATTGACAGCCGCGACACGGCAACTGAGGAGCGTTTATCTGATCTAGATGATGCTTACAGTGTGTTCCGTTGTCATGGCATCATGAACTGTGTTGATGTTTGTCCTAAAGGATTAAACCCAACTAAAGCGATTGGTCATATCAAGTCGATGTTACTGAAGCGAGCTGTTTAATGCACGACGAAGAGCAAAATAGTCTGACTTATTAGCTCTGTTAAGAGTCATCTTCATTATTGGAGATGGCTCTTTTGCGTGTTTATGTAAGACCTCCTGCTACTATCTTGTAAAGATAGTTTCAGTCTACGTGTGATGTAACTTACGTTACTCACTGTTATGTTTATGGCTAGCACGTGTATCAAGTTTGAAAGGAATAACAATGCACCAAGGCATCATGAAAGCCTGGCTCGAGTCGTCACATTTAAGTGGTTCGAACTCGACCTACGTAGAAGAGATGTATGAAGCCTATCAAGAAGATCCGCAATCAGTGACCCCTGATTGGCAGCTTGTTTTTGATAATCTCCCTCCGGTTAACGGTGCCTCAGTAGAAGTACCCGAAACTGCTCACTCTAAAGTTCGTGACTATTTCCGCAGTTTAGCTCTACAAGGTCGTTTAAAAAACGCTACCAGCGTCGGCGATCCAGAGTTAGATGCGAAGCAAGTTAAGGTTCTGCAACTGATCAATGCTCACCGTTTCCGTGGCCATCAAAATGCCAATTTAGATCCATTAGGATTGTGGAAGCGCGAGGAAGTTCAGGAGTTAGATCCTGCTTATCACGGCTTAACCGTAGATGACATGCAGCGTCAGTTTAATACTGGTTCATTCGCCCTAGGTGGTGAGACCATGAAACTGGCTGATATTATTCACGCACTAAAGAGCACTTATTGTGGCTCGATTGGTGCTGAATACATGCATATTACTGATACCGATGAAAAGCGTTGGATCCAACAACGTCTTGAACCCACATTAGGTAAAGCCCAGTACGATAACAGCGTCAAAAAGCGTATTCTTGAAGGGTTGAATGCTGCAGAAGGTATCGAAAAATACCTTGGTGCTAAATTCCCTGGAGCTAAGCGATTCTCTTTAGAAGGTGGTGATTCGCTCGTTCCGATGATGCGTGAAATCATTTACCGTGCAGGCGAAGCGGGTACTAAAGAAATCGTGGTAGGTATGGCTCACCGTGGTCGTTTAAACTTGCTCATTAACGTGCTAGGTAAACGTCCTGCTGAACTTTTTGATGAGTTTGCGGGTAAGCATGCCGACACTCACGGTTCTGGCGATGTAAAATATCACCAAGGTTTCTCATCTGATTTTGAAACGCCAGGTGGAAACGTTCATTTAGCACTTGCCTTTAACCCATCTCACTTAGAGATCGTTAATCCAGTGGTTATTGGTTCTGTTCGTGCTCGTCAAGATCGTCGTGGTTGTAAAGACGGTCTGCAAGTCATGCCAATTACTATTCATGGTGATTCTGCTATAACTGGCCAAGGCATTGTGCAAGAGACGTTTAACATGTCTCAAACACGTGGTTTTACTGTTGGCGGTAGCATTCGAATAGTGGTCAATAACCAAGTTGGTTTTACCACATCTAATCAGGCTGACACACGTTCAACCGAATACTGTACTGACATCGCTAAGATGGTTCAGGCGCCAATTTTTCATGTTAATTCTGACGATCCTGAAGCGGTTGCGTTTATCTCTCAACTTGCAGTGGATTATCGTAATGAATTTAAGCGTGATGTGGTTATTGATTTAGTGTGTTATCGCCGTCATGGCCATAACGAAGCTGACGAGCCTAGTGCTACACAGCCGCTGATGTACGCTAAAATCAAAAAGCACCCTACACCACGTAAAATCTATGCAGATAAGTTAATCGCTGAAAATAGTATTCCAGCCGATGAAGTGACTGGTTTGATTAACCATTATCGTGATGCATTAGATGCTGGTGATTGTGTGGTTAAAGAATGGCGTCCTATGACGTTACATACTGTTGACTGGACACCGTATCTTAATCGCGAATGGGATGAAGATTACGCGGGTGCTATGTCAATGGAACGTCTACAAAACTTAGCCAATAAGTTAGTTGATATTCCTGAAAACCATACGCTTCAATCTCGTGTTGCCAAAATTTGTGCTGACCGTACTGCGATGGCTAAAGGCGAAAAGTTATTAGACTGGGGCTTCGCTGAAACCTTGGCCTATGCTTCTATCCTTGAAGATAACAAGCGTGTGCGGATTACTGGTCAAGACTCTGGTCGTGGTACGTTCTTCCATCGTCATGCTGTATTGCATAGCCAAAAAGACGGCACTACCTATTTACCTTTGCGTAATGTGGCTGATGAACAAGGGCCAATTGATATTATTGACTCAGTATTATCTGAAGCATCTGTGTTGGCATTTGAATACGGTTACGCTACGGCAGAACCAGGTGGCTTGACCATTTGGGAAGCGCAGTTTGGTGATTTCGTCAACTGTGCCCAAGTCGTTATTGACCAATTCTTATCATCTGGTGAGCAAAAGTGGGGCCGTTTATGTGGTCTAACGATGCTATTACCTCATGGTTATGAAGGCCAAGGTCCTGAACATTCAAGTGCACGTCTAGAGCGCTTCTTGCAATTATGTGCTAACCACAACATGCAAGTGTGTGTGCCATCAACTCCGGCGCAGGTTTATCACATGTTGCGTCGCCAGGTTGTGCGTCCAATGCGTCGCCCGCTGGTAGTCATGTCACCTAAATCTTTGCTACGTCATCCATTAGCGGTGTCTACCTTAGAAGAGCTTGCTGAAGGGACTTTCCAAAATATTATTGGTGAGATTGATACCTTAGATGCAAGCCAAGTTGACCGCGTTGTATTCTGTAGCGGCAAGGTGTATTTCGAGTTACTTGAAAAACGTCGCAAAGAGAATGTTACCAACGTTGCCATTGTGCGTGTTGAGCAGCTATATCCGTTCCCTGACGTGGAATTGCGTGAGGCATTAGCAACATATCAACATGTTACTGATTTTGTTTGGTGTCAAGAAGAGCCACAAAACCAAGGTGCATGGTACTGTAGTCAGCATCATTTCTGGGCTAATATTCCTGCAGGTGCTCAACTAACTTATGCCGGTCGTGAAGCTTCTGCTGCACCAGCATGTGGTTATCCTGGGTTACACGTACAGCAGCAAGAATCATTAGTAAATAGCGCATTAAAACTGTCGTAATAGATAATTTATATAAGGGAAGCTTTCCATGAGTATCGAAATTAAGGTACCCGTATTACCAGAATCTGTTGCTGATGCAACTATTGCTACTTGGCATGTTAAACCTGGTGAACAGGTGACACGCGATCAAAACTTAGTTGATATCGAGACTGACAAAGTTGTATTAGAAGTGGTTGCACCAGAAGACGGTTCAATCTCTGAATTGTTATTCCAAGAAGGTGACACCGTTTTAGGTGAGCAAGTGATTGCTAATTTCGTCGCTGGTGCAGTGTCTGGCCAAGAAGTGACTAAAGCTGAAGCATCAGCGCCTTCTACTAATACAACGACTGAAGTCGCTACTGATGAATCTAACGATGCATTAAGTCCATCTGTTCGTCGTGTTATTGCTGAGCATAATCTTGATGCCAGTAAAATTAAAGGTTCTGGTGTTGGTGGACGTGTGACTAAGGATGATGTTGATGCATTCCTTAAGTCTGCTCCAGCTAAAGCAGCAGCGCCGGTAGCGCCTGTTGCAGTATTAGAAGGCCGTAGTGAGAAGCGTGTACCAATGTCACGTCTTCGTAAGACTATCGCTAAACGTCTTTTAGAAGCGAAAAATTCAACGGCAATGTTAACCACGTTTAACGAAGTTAACATGAAGCCAATCATGGATATTCGTAAACAGTACCAAGACATTTTCGAAAAACGTCATGGTATTCGTTTAGGCTTTATGTCTTTCTATATCAAAGCGGTGACTGAAGCGCTAAAACGTTTCCCTGAAGTTAACGCCTCTATCGATGGTGATGACATTGTGTATCACAACTATTTTGATATCAGCATTGCAGTATCGACTCCACGTGGCCTGGTGACACCAGTATTACGTGACACTGATACCATGAACCTAGCTGAGATTGAGAAAGCGGTACGTGAATTAGCCATTAAAGGCCGTGACGGAAAACTGTCTGTTGCAGACATGACTGGCGGTAACTTCACTGTAACCAACGGTGGTGTTTTCGGCTCGCTAATGTCTACACCCATTTTGAACCTACCACAAAGCGCAATCTTAGGCATGCATGCCATTAAAGATCGCCCAATGGCAGTCAATGGTCAGGTTGAAATCCTGCCTATGATGTACCTAGCACTCTCTTACGATCATCGTATTGTTGATGGTCGTGAGTCAGTTGGCTTCTTAGTCGCGATTAAAGACTTCCTAGAAGATCCAACTCGTCTGCTACTTGATCTATAAGTAGTTAGATAAAACCCTCGTCGCTGGCTCATATTGAGCCAGTTGGATTTGATTAGAAGTATATGGATAGATCATCATGAATTTGCATGAGTATCAGGCAAAATCTTTATTTGCCGAATATGGTTTACCAGTCTCTGAAGGCTTTGCATGTGATACCGCTCAAGAAGCAGTTGAAGCAGCTGGCCACATTGGCGGGAACCTATGGGTTGTTAAGTGTCAAGTACACGCTGGCGGCCGTGGTAAAGCAGGTGGCGTTAAAGTTACCGGAAGTAAAGACGAAATCAGAGCATTCGCTGAAAACTGGTTAGGTAAGAACTTAGTAACGTACCAGACTGACGCTAAAGGTCAGCCAGTTGCTAAAATTCTAGTTGAAAGCTGCACTGACATCGCCAATGAATTGTACTTAGGTGCAGTTGTTGACCGTAGCACACGTCGTGTAGTGTTCATGGCGTCGACTGAAGGTGGTGTTGATATTGAAACTGTGGCTGAACATACGCCAGAGCTTATTCACACAGCTATCATTGATCCGTTAACAGGTCCTCAGGCTTTCCAAGCTCGCGATCTTGGCTTCAAGTTAGGTTTAAACCCAACACAAATGAAGCAGTTTACTAAGATCTTTATGGGTCTAGCGAACATGTTTAACGACCATGATTTTGCGTTATTAGAAATCAATCCACTTGTTATCACCACTGAAGGCAACCTTCATTGTTTAGATGGCAAAATTGGTATTGATGGCAACGCATTATTCCGTCAGCCAAAAATCAAAGCGATGCACGATCCATCACAAGATGATGCACGTGAAGCACATGCTGCAAAATTTGAATTAAACTATGTTGCTTTAGACGGTAACGTAGGTTGTATGGTTAACGGTGCCGGCCTAGCAATGGGTACAATGGACATCGTAAACCTACACGGTGGCAAGCCAGCTAACTTCTTAGACGTTGGCGGTGGAGCAACTAAAGAACGTGTTGCTGAAGCCTTTAAGATCATTCTTTCTGACAGCAATGTTAAAGCAGTATTGGTTAACATCTTCGGTGGTATCGTGCGTTGCGATATGATCGCTGAAGGTATTATCGGTGCGGTTAAAGAAGTTGGCGTTAAAGTGCCAGTTGTTGTTCGTCTTGAAGGTACTAACGCCGAATTAGGTCGTGAAGTATTGGCTAAGTCTGGTCTTGATATCATCGCGGCTACAAGTCTAACTGACGCGGCTGAGCAAGTTGTTAAAGCTGCGGAGGGCAAATAATGTCTGTTTTAATTAACAAAGATACCAAGGTAATCTGTCAAGGTTTCACTGGTGGTCAGGGTACTTTTCACTCTGAACAGGCGATTGCTTATGGCACGCAAATGGTTGGTGGTGTTTCTCCTGGAAAAGGTGGTCAAACTCACCTAGGTCTTCCAGTCTTTAACACAGTTAAAGATGCTGTAGCGGCAACAGGTGCAACTGCAACTGTTATCTACGTACCAGCACCTTTTTGTAAAGATGCTATCCTTGAAGCAATCGATGCTGGCCTTGAGCTAATCGTTTGTATCACTGAAGGTATCCCAACACTTGATATGCTGCAAGTGAAAGTGAAGCTTGAAGAAACTGGCACTCGCATGATTGGTCCTAACTGCCCAGGTGTTATCACGCCTGGTGAATGTAAGATTGGTATCATGCCTGGTCACATCCATTTACCTGGTAAAGTTGGTATTGTTTCACGCTCTGGTACATTAACGTACGAAGCAGTTAAGCAAACTACTGATGAAGGTTTCGGCCAATCTACTTGTGTAGGTATCGGTGGTGATCCAATTCCTGGTACTAACTTCATTGACGTATTGGAAATGTTCCAAAACGATCCACAGACTGAAGCGATTGTAATGATCGGTGAAATCGGTGGTAATGCTGAAGAAGAAGCTGCTGAATATATCAAAGCACACGTAACTAAGCCTGTTGTATCTTACATTGCTGGTGTTACTGCACCAGAAGGTAAGCGCATGGGCCATGCTGGCGCAATTATCGCTGGTGGTAAAGGTACTGCTGAAGATAAGTTTGCTGCTCTTGAAGCTGCAGGCGTTACGACTGTTCGCTCTTTAGCTGACATTGGTAAAGCACTACGTATTCGGACTGGCTGGTAACATTTACTCGGCTTGAAAAAGGCGCTTAGGCGCCTTTTTTATTGGTTTTTTTACACTATTTTTCATACTGTTATATTTTTCATATTATTATAATAGACAATCAGCTGGTATTTAGTTCGGTATTTGTAAGGTAAGTATGGCCATCATCAGTATTATATTTCCGTTAATTTTTATGGTGGTATTAGGTTTTGTATTAACCCGAGTGGGTTTCTTTAATAAAGAACACATTGCCGGGATCAGCAAATTTACTTTTTATGTCAGTATTCCGGCATTTTTATTTATCAATATGCTGGCAGCACCATTAGCGCAAAGCATTGACCCATTTGCATTGCTGGCTTTTTATTTACCAGTGTTGTTAGTGTTTGCTATAGGTTACCGAATTAATCGACACTTTAGTCCAATAGCGCTGCAGGGGCGTGATGCCAGTGCGGTATTCGCGTTGGGCGCCAGTTATTCCAATACGGTATTGGTAGGTTTACCCATTATTATCGCGGCATTAGGCCCAGCAATGATAGGGCAGGTATTTATGATCATTACTTTTCATAGCGCCACCCTGTTTGCACTGACTTTTATCTTAGCGGCACGAGCGCAGCCTCAGGGTTTCTCGTGGCGACGGTTTGCTCGCTCTATGGTACTTAATCCGGTAGTAATGAGTATTGGGCTAGGCATTTTGGCGAATGCATTAAGTATTAACTTGGGACCACAATTAGATGATGGTTTAGCGCTATTAGCTAAGCCCGCTTTGGCGTGTGCATTGTTTGTGCTAGGTGCTAATTTAAGTTTTTATCGCGTAGGTGAACATTGGCGTTTAGCCTTAATGGCAAGTAGCTTAAAAATTATTTTATTGCCAGCGTTAGTATATGTGATGGCGCATTTTGTGTTTGAGCTAGCAGCTTCAAGCACCGCGATGTTGGTCTTGCTCAGTGCCTCTCCTCTTGGCGTCAACGCTTATCTTATTGCCACAGAGCTTAAGCAACATGAATCAACTTTAGGTAGCACAGTGGTATTATCGACCTTGTTATCTGTGTTTAGTTTTAGCTTATGGCTGACATTGTTGCTTTAACTAAATTTTCAATCTTATGACAAATATTAACCAATAAAAAACCAGCAAATTTGCTGGTTTGTTTGTTGCTCACATACTGACTATTCGTCAGCGTGATCACAAGTATCATTGGTGCAATGGCCATAAAGGTACAAGCTATGGTGAGTCAGCTTGATGTTATGACGCATGGCGATTTCATCTTGGCGACGTTCAATTACGTCGTCAGTAAACTCAATCACTTTATCACAGGTTAAACACACTAAATGATCATGGTGTTGTTGAGTCGACATTTCAAACACCGCTTTACCACTTTCAAAATGATGACGATTTAGAATGCCCGCATCATCGAACTGGTTTAATACTCTGTATACAGTAGCGAGACCAATTTCCTCGCCTATTTCGAGTAACTTTTTATATAAGTCTTCTGCACTGATATGCTGGTTGTCTGGGGATTGCATCAGTTCTAGAATTTTAACTCGCGGCAGAGTTATTTTTAATCCGGCTTTTTTGAGTGCTTGATTTCCATCTGTCATTGCTAATCTCTTGATTGCAGAACCAATCGGTTCATCGGTGGATATTCTAATCATTATATGTCTTGAGTCTAAAAACATAAACCTCTTAAGCTGCTTTATCAACCTATATAGAGGATATTTAGTAAAACAGTCACTTAAGCTGATATTATTTGTTAAGGATCTCTCAATAAGCTTACTTATACTAAGGGATTATTGTACCTATTCGGATATCCGATATTATTATCAAATCTATAACATGAATTTTATGTGAATTTTTAGACCGTGTAGTGACAACATTTTGTAACCTGAGTACGTATTTTTGATATGGTATTAAAAGTCATTACATTTTATTTTACATCATCACAATAAAGGACAAACAATGTACCGGCAAATTGTAGTGCTGACCGGCGCAGGTATTTCAGCTGAGTCGGGTATGAGCACGTTTAGAGATCAGCATGGTTTATGGGAACAGCATCATATTGAAGATGTTGCCACTCCTGAAGGCTATGCAAGAGATATCGAGTTAGTGGAGCGTTTTTATAATAGCCGCTGGCAACAATTACACAGTGATGATGTCATTCCAAATGCAGCACATTTAGCACTCGCGAAACTTGAAACAGAATTTACGGGTGAATTGCTAGTGATAACCCAAAATGTTGATGATTTACACGAGCGGGCAGGGTCTAAACGATTACTGCATATGCACGGCGAATTAGCAAAAGGTCGATGCCCACAATCATTACAAACCTTTGTATTACGTGAACCTTTTGGTGCTGAAAACTGTTGCACTTGTTGTATCCCGGGAAAACGCTTGCGGCCACATATTGTGTGGTTTGGGGAAATGCCTTTTGGTATGGACAGAATCCACGACGCTTTAGACCACTGTGACTTATTTATTGCGATTGGCACATCTGGTACGGTTTATCCCGCGGCAGGCTTTGTCGATAGCGCGAATCACCACGGTGCTCAAACTGTGGAGGTTAACCTTGATCCTGCAGACCGTCATAGTCAGTTTCAATATCATTTTACCGGAAAAGCGGGTGATATTTTACCTAAGTTAGTTGATGATATTTTAGCGGGTAAGGTGGTTGGAAGTGAGTGAAACGTTAGTTGATAGAGCGGTAAATGACGTGATGCCGTCAAAGCTGGCGATTATAATGCGTGGTTTACCTGGCAGTGGTAAGTCTTATTGGGTTGAACAATTTATTATTTCTCAAGGCATTGAGCAGGCGATTCATATCCGACAGCATGGTCTATTCTCTACAGACCGCTATTTTTATCAACAGGGACAATATCGCTTTAATCCGCAAAAAATTGGCCAATATCATCAGGCTAATTTAACGGCTTTTATTCAGGCGTTGGCGCGAAATGAACCAATAGTTATTTGTGATAATACTAATATCGCGAAATGGGAATTTATGGCTTATGATGCAGCAGCAAAAGCGTTAGGCTATCAAGTTAAAGTGGTATTAGTAGGGAATCCAGATGATGACCAACATCAACAGCTTTGTGCACAACGAAATCAACATCACGTTTCATTAGTGCATATTCAAAAAATGGCGCAGTTGTTTGAAGAGTAATAGTTTGCAAACTCATTGTTTAAATAATGGTGACTGTATTTAAGTTGTGTGGCCATATTTTAGGCCAGAACTATAAAAATAAAGAAGGCGCATAAAGCGCCTTCTTTGTATTGAGTCCGCTAATAATTATTTAGCAGCAACAGGTGTCGTTAGGTCGATGCTATAAATCGCAAAGCCTGCGACAACATCAGCTGTTGTAGGTAACTTCACCATTTTACGTTGTTGATTATCAGCAACAAACTTGTCAGCAACATCGCTATCTTGAGTTTCAAAACGAATGTCTAATGCAACAGTCGCATTATCAATAGTTTTAAAATCCCAGTTGTAATCAGCTGATGGATCGACCATAGCATCATATCCGCCAGTTGCATTTGGTTGTGATTGCTCAGTAATATAAGCTGATAATGCATCACGGTTGGTATCTGGCAGTTCTAGCACTACGTGGTCAGAACCGGTACCCGCAAATGAACCACCAAATGCACGGTAGTTATTTGATGCCACTACAAATGACATAGCGGCTAAATCATCACCCGTAATAACCGTACCATCGGCATCAGTGTAAGCTAAGTCAACAATACGGTTAGCACCGGCGTTAACAACTTCACAGCTACGGTCAAACTTAGTTGGTTGAGTTACATCAATTTTGTAAGTTAGGCCATCAATAACGTCGAAGTTATAGGTTGGGTGGCCTGCGCGATTAATTAAATTTTGTGGGGCACTGATGGTTGGATCAATTTGATTAAACTGGTTGGCAGAACATTCTAACCAATCTTTTAATTCCGCACCGGTGGCTTTAACTGCAACCATAGTATTTGGATAAAGGTATAAGTCAGCTGCGTTTTTATACGAAAGGTCGCCAGCATCAACTTGTACATATTGGCTTGCATCTCCTTCAGCATAACGTCCACCGGCTTTAAATGGTGCCGAAGCTGACAAGATTGGCAAATCTTTTAAATCATCAGTAATTAATGTTTTAACACGCGCTATTTGAGCATTAGATACAATCTGAACCGTTGGATCATCTTGAACTAACGTTAAGAAGCTGTACATGTTAGCGGCAGCAACCCCAATAGGTTGGCTAACATATTCGATAGTACCATTATGTTCAATTTCAATTGCATCACGTAAGCTCGCTTCACCTTCAACCAATGCTACTTTATTAGCATTGTCGTAAATTGGGCGTGCTTTAGCCGTTGATTCTTCATGAATTACGGTCCATTTCCCTTCTACTTGGCGTACAACTAAGTCAACCACACCTAAGTTATCACCCCAACGACCAGGCATTACAGCTGGAATGCCGTTTAATAGCCCTTTTTCTACGTCAGTGTTCGGTAAATCGCTATAGCTTGCGGCTGGGAAAACTGAGTGGCTGTGGCCAAAGAATATTGCATCAATACCATCAACATTGGTGAGTGCATAAGTGGCGTTTTCTGCCCATGGATCGCCAGGGTTTTCACTTGAACCAATACCAGAATGCGGAATGGCTAAAATAATATCAGCACCTTCAGCTTTCATTTGCGGAATAAACTTATTAGCCGCTTGAACAATGCCTAAGACTTCAACTTTACCGTCTAAGTTAGCTTTATCCCATTGTAAAACCTGTGGTGGTACAAAACCGATATAACCGATTTTGATTGTGTGTTCATTACCGTCAACATCGATAACAACTTTGTCTTTAATGATATACGGTGTGAACATGTTTTCATTAAATAGCACATCACCCCAGCAACCATCTTTATCAGCACAAATTACGTTCGAGTTAATGTAGGGGAAATTTGCACCCGATATTGATTGCTCAAGAAATGTTAAGCCATAATTAAATTCATGGTTACCAATATTACCTACTTCATAATCTAGTGTATTCATTGCTTTGTACACTGGGTGTGTGTCGGTTAACATGTTGCTGTCAGTTTTGAATTTATTGGCAATGTAATCCCCCATAGGGCTACCTTGCAATAAATCACCGTTGTCTAATAAAACTGAGTTAGTGACTTCGGCGCGTGCTGCATTGATTAAACTTGCTGTACGTACCAGACCAATGGTCTTATCATCTTTCCCTGAGTAATAGTTGTAATCCATCATATTAGTATGAAGATCAGTCGTTTCCATTACACGTAACTTGATATCTGCAGTAACAGTATTTGTTTGATCGTCATTATCAGAGCCGCAACCGCCAAGTCCCAGTGCGCCAGCGATAACAACGGCAAGAAGTGTTTTATTTAACATATTTTACTCTCTATATTTATTTGACCCCGAGGCGTATTTTTTGTTTTTGCCTCTTACGTAGTGTTAACGTTCCTTAACTATTTTGATAATAAAATGAAAACACCGTGGTGATTATAAGCATAAGATATGAATAAATTGTGATGTAACGCTGAATTAATATGATTAATGAGTGCGTTCGGGCAATTAATAGCCATAAAAAGTGATAAAAAGCTGACTGGCTATCATTGTATTTTATATTAATTTTTCTGTTTACTTAATAAAGACTAAGACTAAGACTAAGACTGAGACTATGAACTTATTTCATGGTTTACTATGAATAACACTTATGTCACTAAATATATAAATTCTGCTTATTTAGACTAAATAGTCATTATAAATGTAATAATATTCACTGTGCTGGTTAACATTAACACGACCAAAACCATAACGGGTATGGTTAATAATAGAATTAAAATCTTAATATATTAAGGTTTATCCTTTAATCAACCTTTGCTAGGTAACAGCGTTTTAATACTTGCATCTTTACCTTTTAGTTATCTGTACCATTTCATCGGTACATGATCTGTTAAATTAAAAATATGTATTTGATGCGAGTGAAATTAATATGATTATTCTATTGCTTCAATCATATGGCAAGGCAGATATTTAACGATTATCAATGCGAGTACTAACTCTCTGGTATAACTCATCAATCGTAGTCTCAATGGCCTGAATATCATATTGCTGGCAATATTTATTAGTTTATGGATATCAGCAAAGTACCATAAACATTAATAAACGGATTGTTGATATGTTTTGGTGCTATTTTGTTGCTATTAACTTAGTCGGCTCAATGTTTTATTGATGAGTTAGCAACAAAAAACCGAGCAATCGTGGTAATTGCTCGGTTTGTTTTTTGGTTACTGTCAAAACCATCGCTGGTTATGTTTCTACCCTATTTGGTGGGTATTAATCACAGTTTCATTATTATTTATGGCTTAATAATGATTTTTACTGTGGCATCAACGTCTGCTTCATCAATGTAGCCAATGGCATTTGGATTGCTTGCAATTGCTGATTTCATCGCACTTGCACCAGAAACCGCAGGAGGTGGAGTACCTTTACCTGTGAAGACTTGCTTAGACCAAAATGCTTTCAGTTGAGCATCTGACTTACCGGTAACAGCTTGATGAAACTCACTGCGAATAGGATTACCTTCTTCTAATTCGTAAACGACGACTGAAGAATCACCTTTTCCTAAAAAAGCTTTTTTTACATCATTAATTGAAATATCTGCAGCAGCAGGATTGCCAATAATCACTACAGCAGCATTAGCTGAGGTAACGGCAGTTAAACTTAGTGCTAAAATTGTTAATAATTTTTTCATTATCATACCCCTTAAAATACTGCGTCGAATTTAACGGTGTAAATCAAGGTGTCATCGTAAGTGAATTTACCTGTTGAAGTGTCCAAGTTGTTGCCTAAGAATCCACCTGAAGTGTCACCAAAATCATCGGCGTAGGTGACATCAAATTTAATCGCAACGTTATCAATTGCATCCCATCGCAAACCAATACTGTAAGCCATACGTTCAGCATTAAAGGCGACCATCTGAATTGCAGCCGCTGTAGATAAAGGTAGACGCTCATCATTATCTTGAGTTTTCGTATAAGCAACAGTAGCGTAAGGCGTAAATGCCTTAATACGATAGCCTAATGTTAAGTAACCAGAATCAATATCAGGGTAAGCGTTATCAATTTCTGAACGAGTCCATTCTGTTATCGCAATGACTTCACCATTGTCGTAACTTGCACCCACTCCGACGAAAGAACCTTTATCATCATCAAGTTCTAATACCGTATAGTTCGCTTGGGTGTTCACTCCAGGCGCTAATGTTACGTCAACTTCATTAACAATAGGTCCGTCTAGTTGTGCTTGAGCGTATACGGCACGTAAAGTCCATATTTCGTCAGTCCAGCTCAGGTTCGCACCCATAAGGTTACTGAGTTCAACCGCTGAATTTTTAACATCTGACTCACCACCGAAGGCTTGCATTGTTAAGGTTGAGTCATCATATTCAACATCGTATGACACGCCAGCGCCTGTGTAAGACGAAAACGGAATAGCGCCGTATACTTCTTGTGGTGGACGAGCAAATGGCTGTGCGTAGCCAACATCTAAGTAATCAGAGTACATGAATAAAGGGACTCGCAGTTTACCACCACGAATCTTGACGCCGTTTTCAAAGCGATGAGATAAATAGGCCCATTCTGCTTCAACTTCCCAGTCGTATTTACCGCGCATCATTAACTGTAATACTGCTTGAGTATTGTCAGAAATGTTAAAGGTACCTTGTAGCCCTAATTTACTGTCTTCGTTAAAATCAGCACTTGAATCTGCATTATTATAACCAGCATCATTGTCAGAGCTGATATAGGCTCCACTAATAAAGCCGTTAAATTTTACTTTGTCAGTTAGGCTAGCATTTTGTTGTTTTTGCAGCGTTTGAACTTGCTGCTCTAACTTAGCTATTTTTGCATCAGCAGCTTCATCTGCTGTTGCTAGGTTAGGTATCATTGCCATTGATATTGCAACAGATAATACTTTTAAATTAAACTGCATGGTGTTACTCCTTGATCATCACTCAATATGCCTCTAGGGCTTATATTTTTGGTTTTCTGCTACTGCATTTACAATCAATCTCACACCTTAAATTGGTTAGTAATTGATTGTAGTCTTTTACTTATATTTTGAATATCAACACTGATCCCTCCCATATCAGCCGTCGTTACCCTGACTTTCTGTGAACCGGCTTCCATTTCAGCTACATATTGCTGAATCAACACCGAAGTTGTATGTTGTTCTTCGGTGGCAGCCGCAATTTGGTCATTAACCTCTGATATTGCACTCACTTTACCTGTTATACGTTGTAAGGCTTCACCGGCTAAAGAGGTTGATTTAACCCCTATTGCTGCAGTGTTGATACCACGAGCCATCGCGTCAACGGCTTGTTTAGACGTGGAGCGTAATTCTTGTAGCACTTGTTGGATTTCTTGGGTCGAGGTTTGTGTTCTAGAGGCCAATGTTCTGACTTCATCTGCAACTACCGCAAACCCGCGCCCATGTTCACCAGCACGCGCGGCTTCAATCGCAGCGTTAAGTGCGAGTAAATTAGTCTGATCTGCAATACTTCTTATCGTGTCTAATATGTCATTAACATTATGGGTATATGCGTCCAATTGATTAACGACAACCGCAGTTTGCTGTACTTCTTCAGCCAAGGTATTAATGGTAATAACAGCATCGTTAACAATAACAACGCCTTTTTTTGCCTCAGTGTTGGCATTCTCAGCATCAAGCGCTGCGCTTGATGCGTATTCAGCAATATGAGTGACACTGACAAACATTTCTTTCATGGCTTGTGATATCTGCTCAATGGATTCATTTTGTTGCTGTACATTGAGTTCACTGTATTGACTACCACTGAGTAACGTTGCTGCAACTTCGGTTAAATTTTCAGTGGTATTCTTTGTATCGGCAATAGACGATTGAAGTTTAGACACAAATTGATTAAACCAATAAACAAGCTGTGCTATTTCATCTTTGCCTGCATACTGAATCCGTGATCGTAGATCGCCTTCACCTTGGGATATGTTACGAAGTGACTGGGTTACATTGTCGATAGTACTAATAATTGATTTATTAACTAAGACTCCTACTGCAATCATGACGACTGTAGCCGCTATACCAATGAGCATTAGACTATTTTCTGCACGTTCAGTACTGGCTATGGTTAATTGGATCCGTTGCTCAAACTCTGTTGAATAATCTTTCTTCTTGGCCGCAAATTGTTTAACTAAAGTTTGATATCGCTTGGCATTATCTGTCGCTTGAGTTTGAATTTTACTAAAGTCAACATCATCCTTTATAAACTCGGCAGCAA
Source organism: Shewanella sp. TB7-MNA-CIBAN-0143 (assembly GCF_040310065.1). NCBI lineage: Bacteria > Pseudomonadati > Pseudomonadota > Gammaproteobacteria > Alteromonadales > Shewanellaceae > Shewanella > Shewanella sp. TB7-MNA-CIBAN-0143. The sequence goes on along the minus strand of NZ_JBEOPL010000004.1, from coordinate 130,003 downwards.
GGCTTCTAGCATTTTCATGATAAAGGGTAATGTCACGAATCAATTGCTGTGTATTTATTTCTTCAGCAGGAAGTAAAATGGCTAACTCATTTAAATTATTCGTAATTTGCTTCACCATCGTTTTAGCTATGTCTAAGCTGTCTTCTTCGCCTGTGGTTATTGCTGACTGAATAGTTTGATCTAATTGCAGTCACAACCCTTGATTTATGGTTGCCAGATTAAGTGCGGGATAAAGTTGGTTTTGAAGTCCGTTTAACCGTTGTGCATTGTTTTCACCAGTTTGATTGTTAATAATTAAAGAAATCACAAACGACAAAATGGCGACAACAGTAAGTAGGGTAATTCTGTGCTTAATTTTTAAATTTGTCAGCAGCATATAACCTTATGTAATCAATTTATTTAACATGGTTACAATAATATCACTTTAAATAATGGGATAAAATCACTAACAAAAGCTAAAGCTTAATAAACAATCACATTGCGATGTTAGTATTGTTCAACTCGTTGGAAATACAATATTGATTTTGTTTTAATATAATAAAATATTATTCACCCCTGAATGAGGTGTTAATTTAACATTATGATTATAAACAAGTTTGATAGCCGATGGATATGTTATTTTTTGTGAGTTAATATAGTTTATGTTTGATTTAACATATTTTAATTGTGAACCATCAAGATGAACTTTTTATGTATTCGAAATGATTTCGAATTAGGTAAGTACCGCTAGCGTGAGAACGATATTGTTAATGATTTTTGTTACTTTATTATCAATGATAGCGGCTTTAGATTATGTAAAGCCGCTATTGCTTTAAGGGTAATGGTTAATGGTATTAATAGCCGATGGCGGCAGAACCAGCGCGTCTTGGATCTGAAGCGCCAAAAAGACCTTGCTCTGTCATCATTATCGATTGAGTACTGCCAATCGATTCTTGCACTTTCACTTTGTGACCTTTGGCTTCAAGTAATGAAATAGTATCGCGATTCAATGTATGTTCCACCCAAATAAAATCAGGTAACCATTGGTGATGCATACGTGCAGCAGCGGTTGCTTCGGCAATGTTTAAGTTATGATCAATCACATTCATGATCATTTGCAGCGTAATATTAATAATCCGTGAGCCACCGGGGCTGCCGGTAACAATGAAAGGTTTGCCATCTTTCATTACCATGGTTGGACTCATGGAGCTAAGAGGGCGCTTATTTCCTTGCACTGCATTTGCTTCCCCACCAATTAAGCCATAACCATTAGGGGTACCTGGTTTAACCGAAAAGTCATCCATTTCATTGTTTAATAAAATCCCAGTACCTTTAGCGACTAAGCCTGAACCATAACTGAAGTTAAGGGTATAGGTGTTAGCAACTGCATTGCCCCATTTATCGATAACCGAGAAGTGGGTAGTTTGATCGCTCTCATATGGTGCTAGTTTCCCCGGCTTAATTTCGCTGCTAGGGGTGGTTTTATTGATGGCGATTTTACTGGAAATCTCTTTTGCGTATTGTTTGCTAGTCAATTGTTTTACAGGAACAGTAACAAAATCTGGGTCGCCTAAATACTCACTACGATCAGCATAGGCATATTTCATTGTTTCGGCCATAAGATGCAAAGTGTTTGCGCTATTGTGGCCTAATTTATCAATGGGGAATTGCTCGAGTACATTGAGCATTTCGATAATATGAATACCCCCTGAAGATGGCGGCGGCATAGATACCACTTCGTAGCCTCGATAATTACCTCGAACCGGTTCGCGCTCAACAACTTTGTAGTTAGCTAAATCAGTTAAACTCATTACCCCGCCAGCATTTTGGACCGCAGAGACAATTTTTTCAGCCGTTTCACCTTGATAAAACCCTTTACTACCTTTCTGGGCAATCAACGATAATGACTGCGCTAACTCGGGTTGTTTGAGCAATTCATTGACCTGATAATTACTGCCGTCGGCATGGTAGAAAATTGCTGCTGAACTTGGCCATTGAGTAATACGAGATTTAAGGCCCGCTAATGAGTTTGATAGATCTGAAGTAACAACTATACCGTCTTTGGCGAGCTTAATCGCAGGCTTGATCACTTGCGCCATTTTCATGGTGCCATATTGTTTTAAGGCCAGTTCCATCCCCATAACGGTTCCAGGTACGCCCACAGCTAGTCCATGCTCACGACTGAGTTTGTCAACTGCATTGCCTTGTTCATCAAGGAAGATATCTTTGTGCGCTTTAGCAGGGGCTGTTTCACGGTAATCGATAGCAATGGTTTTATTTTGCTCGGCTAAATGCACTAGCATAAAACCACCACCACCAATATTACCCGCGCGAGGTAAGGTTACTGCAAGTGCATATGCCACGGCTACGGCCGCATCGACCGCGTTGCCACCTTGTTTTAAAATATCAACACCAATTTGGCTAGCTATGGCTTCTTGGCTTGAAACCATGCCATGCTTAGCATAGATTGGCTGAGCCGTTGCCATTTCACTGAAGATTGAAGCTTCATTTGCTTGGCTGTCAGCAATATGAAGCGCAGGATAACAAAGTGTGAGTGTTAATGCGGTGCTCAAAAAAAGCGGTGTTAATTTAGGGAATCGTGTCACGATCAATCCTTGGTGTGTATTGAGAAGATACTGTGATAGAACATGCCACATGATAGCAATAATTGGTATGAGTTTTAGCGGTTGAGTGTTAATTATTATAGGGTAGGTGTGGGTGGAACAAACACAAACGCGAGTTTATCAATATAAATTTGTTAATAGTATTAGCAATATAGATTCTTCAGTATGGAATATCTTTTTTGGATCATCTCATCCTTTTACCCGGCATGAATATTTATCCGCTCTGGAAATGAGTCGCTGTGTTAGTGCTGAAACGGGTTGGACGCCGATGCACCTTATGGTGATGGATGGCGATAATATTATTGCATTAATGCCCTTGTACCTTAAAAGTCATTCTTGGGGGGAATATGTGTTTGATTGGGCATGGGCAGAAGCTTATGACCGTCATAATATAGGCTATTACCCTAAGCTTGTGGGCAGTATACCTTTCACACCCACAACTGGGCGACGTATTGGTATTGACCCAAGGTTACCAAAACCCGATCAACAGCCCTTGATTGACGGTATTCAAACCTATCTGTCACAAACTGTCATTAAACAGGGCTGGTCATCTTGGCATTGTTTATTTACCAATACCGAGCAACATCTTCAGTTTGCACAAGCAGGGGTAATGGAGCGTGTTGGTTGTCAGTTTCATTGGCACAACCAAAATTATGCTGATTTTAATGACTTTCTGAGTACATTAACGTCACGAAAACGCAAAAACATCACTAAAGAACGAATTTCTGCAAGGCAACGGCTACAATTTCGATTTATAGATGGCGATAAGGCGAGTGCACAGCAATGGCAGGATTTTGTGCGTTGTTATCAAAATACTTATTTAAAGCGTTCTGGTCATAAAGGGTACTTGTCGGCAGCATTCTTTGAGCAGATAGCAGCAACAATGGGCTCAATGATCCGATTATTATTGATTGAAAATAGTGACGCACAATTAGTGGCATCAGCATTATATTTTGTGTCAGACACGCATTTATATGGTCGTTATTGGGGAGCCTTAACAGAATGCGACTATGTCCATTTTGAAGCATGTTATTACCAAGGCATTGAGTACGCTATCGCTAATCAATTATTAGTTTTTGATGCAGGAGCACAAGGCGAACATAAAGTGGCTCGAGGTTTTCGTCCTGTGAAAACCACCTCAAGCCATTTTGTTGCTCATGAAGGATTTAATGATGCCATCGGTGCTTTTTGTCAACAAGAGCAAGCTCATATCGACATTTATATACAGCAAATGTACGAACAACTACCGTATAAGTCGATTGAAAATACATAAAATAGTATGAGGTTAATTACTCATCAAATGTACTTTCTGGGTTAGCCTAGCGCTAGCCAAATACCAACCAGTATCATTAAACTTCCGGCGATACGATTCATCCAGCGGATATTATCGCCTCGACTTAAAAATAATCGTAAACTCTTACCGCCGCTGGCATAAGCCAGCATCGACACACTTTCGGTGACCATTATAATACCAAGCAAAACGGCGAGTTGTGGCCCAACGGCATTATCAACATTAATAAACGGCGGTAATAGCGAAATCATAAAAGCCCAACCTTTAGGGTTGGCAATCGCGGTAATAAATCCTTGGCTGATTAAGCTCATGCGACTGGCTTTCACTTCAATACCAGTGATGATGGCCATTTTGCCTTTAGCACGCCACATATTAATGCCAATGTAGCCAAGGTAAGCGCCACCTACCCATTTAAGAATATCGAACACCTGTGGGTAATTTAGCATGATGCTAGCAACCCCAAGTACTGCTGCAATGGCGACCAACGCCACGCCTACTAATTCACCTAACATCATCCATAAGGTTCTGCGTACACCAATACTCATGCCGAGTGTCATGGCTAAAGTCATGCACATACCGGGGGTGATAGACACAAAAAAGAACGTTGGAATAAACACAGCGAGTACGGCGTAATCTGGCATTAGAAAGGTCTTTGATTAGAATGTAGATGGCAGAGTGTAAAGGCCTAAAATGATAAAAACCAGCAATTTGCTGGTTTTTATGTATCACTTCGTGTTTATAAAATTACAGCACGCCGCGTTTCATTTGATCGCGTTCAATCGATTCAAACAACGCGGTAAAGTTACCTTCGCCAAAGCCAAGGTTATTTTTACGTTGAATGATTTCAATGAAGATAGGCCCAAAAAGATTTTTGGTGAAAATTTGCAATAAATAACCGTCATCATCGCCATCAACCAAAATCTGGTGATGCTTGATACGGTCGTGATCTTCGGTCACTTGTGGCAACTTCTCGAAAATGGTGTCGTAATATTCAGGAATAATATCCAGTGTTTTGATTGAGGTGCCTTCCATAGCATCGAGTGAGGCCACAATGTCACGGCTTCTGAATGCCAGATGTTGAACACCTGGGCCATTGTATTCACCTAAGTATTCATCAATTTGATTTTTGTTATTGCCTTTACCTTCGTTAATCGGGATGCAGAAACTGCCGTCTGGAGAGCGTAGCGCATAAGATACCAAAGCAGTTTGAGCGCCGCTGATATCGAAATAACGCACTTCGGTAAAACCAAAGACGTCTTTATAAAAGTTAGCCCATTTTTCCATGGTGCCTTTGTAGACATTATTGGTTAAATGGTCGACTTCCATAAAGCCTTTCTCAGGCGTTACGATAGGCTGTTCTAAATCGACAAAGTCAGTTTGATAAATATTGTTTTGTTCACCAAAAGTGTCAATAAAATAAATCAGACTGTCGCCGATACCGTAAATAGCTGGGTAGGGCATGTCTTTATTGGCATCATCGGCAGGTTTTGCACCACGGGCAACGGCTTCTGTAAATGCAAACTGTGCATCTTCTACACGCCAACCCATTGAACAAATAGCCGGACCATGAGATTTGGCGAATTCTGCAGAAAAGCCTGCACGGCCTTTATTCAATAGAAAGTTAATGTCATTTTGTTTGTAGTAAACAATGTCATGATTTTTGGCTTTTTTTAACATCGAAAAACCAAAATCAATGAATACTTGGTGCATGTATTCTGTATCTGGGCTAGCAAATTCGGTGAATTCAATGCCTAAAAGGCCCAGTGGATTTAGTTCGCTTGCCATTTTGTTTTCCTTTATTTTATGTCAACACGCAATCACTCTTTGGTGACTTGGGTTAGCTATAAATGTGGTCTTAGTTTTCTAACCAAGAGCGGTTGTAATCATCACTCATGCAATTTTTGACATGAGCGGTTAAATTCAGTGGGGCGAAGGTATCAACCATCACCGCATATTCGTATGTTTCGGTTTTGCCGATAGAGGCTTCTGTACGACCAGGTTGAGGCCCATGCGGCACACCTTTTTGGTGTAACGTCATATAGCCCGCTTCAATACCTGTACGGCTCATAAAGTCACCATCGACGTAATACAAGACTTCATCGCTGTCGATGTTGTTGTGGTAATAAGGTGCTGGTATCGATTTCGGATGAAAATCGTATGGGCGTGGCACAAAGTTACAAATGACAAAATTGTGTGCAGTAAACACTAAATGCTCAGACGGTGGTAAATGAATCTTGCCGACTTTGGGTGCATATTCACTGATGTTAAATGCCCAAGGATAAACGCAACCATCCCAGCCTACTAAGTCAAATGGATGCCATTGCAGTGTCATTTTTTGATAGCGATCACCAAATTTACACATTAACGGAAACGCACCTTTTTCAACCACGGCATCAGCCAAGGTTGGCGTACGAATGTCTCGTTCACAGTAAGGTGCAGATTCAAGCATTTGGCCGTATTCGTTTCTGAAATGCTTTGGCACTTCGACCATTGAGGATGATTCAATAACAAACAAGCGTACATTTTGATAATCGTTAAATTTAAGTTGGTACGTGGTCCCGCGTGGAATAATTAAGTAATCCCATTTATTGGTTTCAATGACACCGTATTCACTCAATAATTGGCCTTCACCCTCGTGAATAAACACCACTTCGTCAGCATAGGCATTTCGATAAAATTCATTGGTGTCTTCAGTCACTTTCGCGGTGTACATGGCGACATCATTATTGAAAAATATTTTATTTCGGGCGCTAAAAAAGTTGCCTTGGCAGTCGGCTTGGCGCGAGTCTAATTTGTAATTTTGAATTAATGAGTCTTGCCATTGTTCACCATGAGATAACGAGTAAGGTTGAACGTCTATCGCTTTGGTTGGCATATTGTGATGATATTTATTGGAGTAGATATTCGAAAAGCCATGGGTTGAAAATAATTCTTCACGGTACAACTCGCCATTGTCTTTTTCGAAGGCAATGTGACGTTTGGTCGGGATCTGACCTTGTTTAACATAGAATGGCATCTGATTGTCCTATGGTGAATCGACTGCGAGTGTCGTGGCGTTTATGTTATTTGTTGTTATGGCCTAATCGCATTGGGCAAACCAATATGTGATCTAACTTACAATTTAGTGGTAAAGATCAACAAAAAAAAGAATAATAAATAACTCAACACAATCTATATTTTAGATTGTTATGTTAACTTTACATTTGTGTATGGATAACGGGACAGTGGAAATCTTATGCGAATAGATATCGATGCCTTTAATGTACTGCAAGTACTTGTTGAAGAAGGAAGTTTTGCAAAAGCTTCAGAGCGATTACACAAGGCACAATCGGCAGTAAGCTATCAGATTAAAAAACTAGAACAACATCTCGGCGTGACATTATTTAATCGAGATCATTATCGAGCGGAATTAACACCCGAAGGTAAAGTTATTTTGGCCGAAGGGCAACGGCTGTTACAGCATTTAGCCAATATTGAACATCTGGCCAGTCGTTTTAGTCAGGGTTGGGAGCCCAAACTTGAGTTAGTCATAGACGGTGCTTTACCGATGGAACCGATCATGACCGCGCTTAAGCGCATGTCAGAACACAACATACCGACTAAAGTGCAGCTTAATATGGAGTTTTTAGGCGGGGTACAGCATCGCTTTGAGCGCGACCAGGCCGACTTAATGCTGGTTAAGGATTATCGTACTGGCCCCTCTTATCATCCTAAACCGCTACCTGCTATTACCAGCGTGCTTGTCGCGTCATCACAACATCCATTAAGTCAGCTTAAAGACATTAGTTTGCCTGAATTGCAACAACATGTTGAGTTAACCATCGAAGATTCATCTCCAGGTAAACGTGACCGCGATGAAATGCAATTTGGCGGCGATAAAGTCTTTTATTTGTCAGGCTTTATCATGAAAAAAAATGCTTTACTAAAAGGCCTGGGTTTTGGTTGGATGCCGGATTTTTTAATTGCTGAAGAATTACATCAAGGGCAACTGATCGAGATTGATTTTATTGGTGGTAATCGGTTTAGTTTTACACCGCAATTAGTCTCTACACTTGAACGTCCGCTTGGGCGAGCTGGGCAGTTATTTACCGAGCTTATTTTGCAAGAATTTGCTCAATATCAATTACAACAACAATCAGGATTGAGCGGTGCGGGTTTAGGTTAACGATGGACACAATTGGTAAACAAATGCAGTGGCAACAGAACGCGGATATTTTATTGAAATGTTGTCATGTTAAATGGATGATCATTTTGTTACCTTAAATCATCCATAAGGAATAATGCCTTAATACTGAATTGGGCAACTGCAAACATTAAATAAATTTTTAAGGAATGAAAATGAGCATGAAAAGTCATGAAGTAGATTATGAAATTATAGGTTCTAGCATGCAGCTGGTTGAAGTTGAATTAGACCCAAATGAGTCTGTTATTGCTGAAGCGGGTGCGATGACTTACCTCGAAGAAGACATTATGTTTGAGGCCAGAATGGGTGATGGCTCTGAACCAGAATCCGGTTTTTTTGGCAAGCTACTTGGTGCAGGTAAGCGCGCCATTTCGGGTGAGGGTATTTTTATGACCCACTTTACTAATCAAGGTCAACAAAAACGAAAAGTGGCATTTGCTGCGCCATTTCCTGGCACTATTTTGGCGATAGACTTAGCTCAACATCAAGGCGAACTTATCTGCCAAAAAGACAGCTTTTTAGCGGCAGCCTTAGGCACGCAAGTAAGCATGAAGTTTAATAAGCGATTAGGCACCGGTTTCTTTGGTGGTGAAGGATTTATTCTACAAAGCCTTAAAGGTGATGGCATGGCGTTTGTGCATGCTGGTGGGACACTGATTAAAAAAGAATTACACGGTGAGACATTGCGAGTCGATACCGGTTGTTTAGTTGGATTCACTCCCGGGATTGACTATGACATACAGCGTGCAGGCTCATTAAAGTCGATGGTATTTGGTGGTGAAGGTTTGTTCCTTGCAACCTTAAAAGGCCATGGGACTGTGTGGTTACAAAGCTTACCGTTTTCTCGTATGGCTGACAGAATTATTGCTCATGCACCATCAAGTGGTGGTAAAGACCAAGGTGAAGGTTCTGTACTTGGCGGAATAGGGCGAATGATTAACTAATATGGGCATTGCGTGATCTTATCACTGTGCCGTTAGTATTTGAGCTCAGACTATTATAGCTAATAGTGTTTACGTAGTCTGAGCTGTCTTTAGGAGGCTGATTTAAAGAAGATGTTTACTGGTCGGCTGACAAGCTGGTCTGTTTTAATTCAAGGTTACCGATGCAAGGTCATCAATCTAACGTTATTATTCTAAGGTTGTTAGTTGCATAATGTGTTGGTATTGCAACTGTGTGACGGGCTGAATACTCAGGCGGGCACCTTTAGCCACTAATACCATATCTTGCAGCGCGGGATCGGCTTTCAATTGCTTCAAGCTCACAGGCTTAGAAAATTTGGCCATAAATTGAATATCGACTTGCCACCATCGAGGCGCATTAGCGTTAGATTTTGCATCAAAATACGGTGAACGGTTATCAAAAGCACTGCTATCAATTTGAGCTTCACTGCTAATTTTTGCTAAACCCACAATGGCAGGAACTTTACAACTAGAGTGGTAAAACAACACTACATCGCCCAGTGTAATTTGATCGCGAATATAATTACGTGCTTGATAGTTACGAATACCTTGCCAAGCAACAGTTTGCTGCTTACTCATCTGTAGATTATCAATACTAAAGTCGTCTGGTTCAGACTTCATTAACCAATAGTTCATGTGATCCCATTATCGTCTTTAAAGTGACTTAATAACCTTTCAGTGCTTAAGAATGGCAATGTACACGTTGCTGATACGATTAGGCAAATAAAAAGCCGACAGCATTATGCTATCGGCTTTTTACAATAGTGGTCATTCAGCGGTTATTAACGAATGTTAATAAGTCGGTTTGGCAATAACGGTTTGACCAATAGGGGTTAAACTTAATAAGGCCAACTTAAGATGTTGTAACGCGAACGGAATACCTATAATCGTTACAAAACAAGCCAGAGCATGGACTAGATGACCAATCGCGAGCCAAATACCAAAGCATAAAAACCATATTACATTACCCACCAAACCTAACGTGCCAGTGCCAATATCTTCTTGGCCTGAAATGTGTTTTCGGTTAACGGTCTCTTGTCCAAATGGCCAGAAAGCCAGTTCGCCAATAACAAAACAAGCACGACCAAATGGGATGCCAATGATACTGATAAAGCACAGTACTCCAACAAACCACCAAGCTAGGCCCATAACAAAACCACCCATTAAAAACCAAGCAATATTAAAGATTAAGCGTAAAAGAGACATTTTCATTCCTATCAATAGTCAATATTCTCAATATAAAGCCATTTTCATGCCATGTTTTCAATTTATTGATTATTAAGGATTAAGTGTTGCTGTGGTATTGTATAAATAGAACAGTGCGAGGATTCACGCAAATGAATCGATGAGATTTATCATTTTTTAGTTAAAATACTCATATTACAGTTGATTGAGACAATTCATGTTTTCGATAAGCCCAGTGCAAACGATGAACTTTGCTGGACGCAGCATCTACATTAAAAGAGATGATTTATTACATGCTGATTTTAGTGGTAATAAAGCACGTAAATTTTATCATTTTTTACATCATGATTATTCACATGTTACCCAACTAGTGGCATCGGGTTCGGCCCAAGGCAACTCATTATATTCCATGTCAGTATTGGCTAAGCGGCAAGGGTGGAAATTTGATTACTATGTAAGCCATATCAGTGAGTTTTTATTACAACATCCTCAAGGCAATTATGCTGCTGCGATACAAAATGGCGCCAATATTATTGATGTTAGTCATTTGACCGATGCTGAAAATCTTCAAAGTATGCATTTAGACGATGCGATGCAATATATTGTTTCATCGAATCCAAGCTACGCAGATAAAAAACAATTACTTTTTATTCCTGAAGGTGGGCGTTGTGAGTATGCCGAAACCGGGATAACACAACTCGCCTGTGAAATTATTCAATGGGCGCAAGATCAACAACAAAATAAGCTAAAGGTATTTTTACCCTCAGGTACGGGGACCACTGCGGCTTATTTAAATAAACAACTTACTCAACAATTGGCTCATTTATCATTAACGAAAGTTTTTACCATTGAGGTGTTAACTTGCAGTACCGTGGGAGGGGATGAATATTTACGTCAACAATTCTCACAATTAGTCGATGAGGTTTATTTTCCTACAATTATTAATGATGGTTATAAATATCATTTTGGCAAACTATCACGACGTTGTTTTGATATGTGGAATACAGTATGCCAGTCGGGAATTGAATTTGAATTATTGTACGACCCGGTTGGATTTCTAGTGTTACAACATTATTTGAATAGTAAAACTGCCAATGCAACCGATATTCTCTATATACATCAGGGGGGAGTTTTGGGAAATAAAACAATGTTGCCAAGATACCAACGAAAATTTTCGCACACTGTTTAATTACAGGGTGAATGCAAGATGTTTTTTCTATAAGTTGTTGATATAAAATTAGATATTTTAGAGGGGTTAACTGGGATGTAACGCTGAAGAATAACTTAAAATGATGCGAGTGAGTTATTCATTTTGCCCTGTTTTAATAAACATCGGTAAGTGAGAGGAGAATACCGAGAAATGAGTTTATTAAATAACAGAGCAAATGATTAACGCAAAGCGTTAGGGGGTATTACTTATTGGCAGAGATTAACCATTTCATGAAGTTTAATGCTTCAATACGTTTTGAAAAGGTTTTTTTGTTTTTACCTAGGCTGTCGGTAAAAGCAATTGAATTCTTGTTTGACGAGATAGAGTTAACCGGAAAGCTAACTGAAATTTCGTGTCCATTCATGTTGTATGACATAGGTCACACTCCTTCTTATATATTCACCATTAGGTGAGAAAATTGTTCAATAAAATATCCTTGGCATTTTTTAGTGTTGCAAAAGATTAATGTTTCGAGATTTAACTTAACCTATCCTTTACTCACTAATCAAGTGTTGATATGTAAATAGTTGATTAAGGTCTATTTTATGCTTGCAACATTGATGTTGTCACATGACATATAGCCATAAAAAAATTAATACATATTTAGTACTTAACTTTGTAAGTTAAACATAGTTTTATGACAACAAGATGACGTGAATATAATTTAAATTATCATATCAACAGAAATCAATTGAAATCAAAAACGATGTACAGAAGCTTGTCTTGGGTTTATTTACGAAGTGAAGTTGAGCAGACTTACAGGTAGGTAACCAAAATTAACAAGAAAACTAAATCTGTGTGGATAATATACTGAGTGTTTGCATATGGCAATAGTCTTTTTCAATTTTTAATCAAATTAATGCAGTTTTCGATTAAAAAATAGCAATTAGTGACTAATCATCGACAATTCTCACCTTGCTCGGATGTCGATAGTGTTAAAAGGGATGACGAAAATTCACTCATCATCCCTTATTGCTGGTACAACTTAATGATAAATAGCGGCCAAGTTGTCGATACACAAACCTTAGTAGTTAACATTTTAAGAAACTAACGTAATGGTTAGTAAAGTAAATCGCCAATTGGGTTTAATAGTTTGCTGAACCCTTTAGTGAAGTATAACGGGGCATCGACAATGGTATAGCACAAACAACCTTCAAGTGTTTTTGGTGAATGTTGGTGCTCTTTATCAAGCAACATAAAGTCACCAGGCTTGTAGGTGTTGTAACAGTCGCTGAACTCACCTGCGAGCAGTAATGTTAGCTCTGCACCTTTGTGTGTATGTTCAGGAATTTCACCGTTGGCTGCGATATGCAACAAGCTTGCTCTTGCTTGTGGCTCTCCGGTATCGAGTCTCAAACGGCTGACTTTACCAATACCCTGCCAAGAAGCATTAATTTGCTTACGAAATACCTTAGGCAGCGGATAATGTTGACCTTTAATACTAACGCTATTGTCTTCAATCTGATCAACTGTACTAGCTTGTTCAACCTCTAAAGTATCTAAGGTTGAATTTAGTAGCTGCTCGAGTAGTGCGTCTAATTGATTATTATTAGTGTCTACCGACTGAGTTTTTACGGCCGACTCAAACTGTTGCTCAGACAACGCAATTGTCACCTGGTCAAGTTGTTGCTGGCAATGAGGACACAATTCAGCATGAGCGGAGATAGCAATCGACATCGATAGCGGCAACTCGCCTTTAGCATGGAGAGACAGCAAATGCTGGTCTGGGTGGTAATTAATCATAGTGTTTCTCCATAAAGCTTTTTAATTTTTCCAAGCCAAGTCTAAGTCGAGATTTAACCGTTCCAATTGGAATGTTAAGTTTGTCTGCTAACTCTTGTTGAGTAAGCTCTTGCATATAAATACCTTGTACTACTTGGCGTTGTAGAGGAGGTAATTCTTCTACATGCAGCAATAAAGTTGCCGATAATAAAAAATCATCGTCGTTGTTTTCAGCTTCATCAGACTCAAATAAAGGCCAAATATCATCACCGAAAGAATCTTCACGGTTATGTTGTACTTTACGGAGCATGTCAAAACATTGATTACGCATGATGGTAAATACCCAAGTACTTACCGCTGCTTTGTCTGCATTGTAAAGATGGGCTTTTGTCCATACTCGAGTCATTGTCTCTTGAACTAAATCCATGGCTAAGCCCTGTTGGCTTAAGCGCTGAACACCAAAAGAGTTAATTTTTGGGCCAAAATGCGAAAAAAGTTTTGCAAAAGATGCTTTGCATCGATCATTAGCCACCTGCATCATTAATGACGCAAGCTCATCAGCCATTGGATTGGGTTCGTTTGATTTCATAGCACCGCTTAGTTTAATTAGGGATCTTTGTGCAAGATGCCCCTTATCATAACGACTTTGTGTGCTTTGTGATTGAACATTTTCCATTATTTCACCCGCATCCAATAAATAACTCATTGAGCATAAGAGATTACGTCATTATGCTGTGGCTATCCTGAGCTCAAACAAGCTGCAGTATCATTATCTTATACGTGGCATTATTGGGTTCGGATCACAGTTCTGTATTATTTTATTATGTCGGCTAAGAATGATTTAGCTAATTGATGATCATGGCTATTGATACACTGATATTTTTCTTTGGAACTCAATGGGATAATTTCAAGCCATCGCTGACAAACCCACGCAATATCATTAAAGTTTTCTTCAGAATAGTGGGCAAGATGCTGTGGGTATTGCTGTAAAATTTGCTTTAACGTATTGCTAAGTGCTTTATCTTTTTTACGCTCATCAGTGTGATCGTGGCTCTGTTCAGTTTGTCGTTCAATGATATCGCACGGCCAAGAATCAATTAAGCTGACATCGGCGCGCTTTAAACCGTCACTATCAACACTTATTTTGTTAATAATGAACGTTTTTTGCCCTTGCACACTAATACCTAATAAGCCATCTTCAAGAGTTTCAAAGTCGATAATCTGGGTTAATGTGCCCATGGGTAATATGGTTTTTTTATCATCAGCCAACATACATAAGCCAAAACCAACACCACTTTTTAGCGATTCTGATACTAAGCGTTTATATCTAGGTTCAAAAATACGTAACTGGGTATATCCTTGAGGTAACAAGCAAATCGGTAATGGGAATAATGGGATGATCATAACGGCCCCTGAATGACTTTTAACGAATAATCTACACTGTTGTACGTACACAAACAGGTTAATGATCACCTTGATCTGTGGTTTAAACATGCCAAATTATATTGTGTTATGTGTGAAAAGTTATGCTCAAATGCATTATCAAGACGGGCTATTCATATGAACGTCTTAAGTATTAATTGAGTTAAATGGTTTTACAACAGTAACAGGCTTATCTATTAGGATAACAGCCGACAGACTTAACAAAGCAAAACCGAGGGTGAATTGATGCCGCGGTTTCAGGAGTCTTTTTATTGGTGTTAACTTTAGTAGAACGTTTATGAGATGAAATAATTCGAGTTTCGAATTAAACATTTTACGTATTAGGGGTGTTTTTTGATCTTGTTTATATATATTTTTTATTTTTGCGGCATAAATCCTGATTCAACACTGTTTAATGATATTTTTTAAGTATAATTACCCTTGTTAATGATGACGCATCTTTGATGTTGCTTGTATGTTTTTAGGTGGAACCTGTTCATGAGAAAAGTGCTCGATACGGTAGATCAAAGAACTAAGTTAGTTGGCGAAAACCGTTTAGAATTGTTGTTGTTTCGCATTAACTCTACCCAGTTGTTTGCCATTAATGTATTTAAAATCAAAGAAGTGGTTAAGTTGCCATCCTTACATAAGTTACCCGGCAGTAATCATAATGTTTATGGAGTAGCCAACATTAGAGGGATGTCGATCCCAGTGATTAATTTACGACAAGCGATTGGTTTCTCGCCGATGCCAGTGAATGACGATTGTAACTTGATTATTACCGAGTATAACCGCAGTGTGCAGGCTTTTTTAGTCGGTAAAGTCGAGAATATCGTTAACATGACCTGGAGTGATATTATGCCGCCGCCCAAAACCACTGGCGGACATAATTACTTAACCGCAATAACGAAAATTGAAGACCAAGGACACTTACGATTAGTGTCTATTATTGATGTTGAGAAGGTATTAGCTGAGATTATTGATTACGATGTGAAGTTATCTGACGGTGTGTTAGATGAAGCGCTCGTTTCTTACATGCCTGGTCGTAAGATATTAATTGTGGATGATTCGTCAACGGCGCGTAAACAAGTAAGGGACACTCTCAATCAACTTGGTATAGAGATTATTGAGGCGTCAGATGGATTACAAGCTTTGCGATTATTACAATCGTGGGCTGATGAAGGCAGACAGGTTGCCGATGAATTGCTAATGATGATTACTGATGCCGAAATGCCCGAAATGGATGGTTATAAGTTGACCTTTGAGGTGCGTAACGATCCTCGAATGGCGGCACTCTTTATTACCCTCAATACTTCTTTAAGCGGTAGCTTTAACCAAGCGATGGTGAAAAAAGTCGGCTGTAATGAGTTTATCTCTAAATTCCAGCCCGACTTATTAGTCAGCGTTGTTCAAGATCGTTTACGGAGTATTCTTAGTTAGGCCACAATTGAATGATTAAGTGGTTTTATTGATCCATATCTTCGATTAACTCGTCAAGAATACGACGTTGATGCCCTGGGGTGATACCAATATTCAGTCTCGCTATTTTGACTGCATGGCCAAATTGAGCTTTACCAAGTAAAGTCACCAGTTGTTGTAAAAAACCACTGTCTAAAGATAAGGTCTTGCTATAGTGGCTAATGGCTTTTGTTAAAGAGGTAAACATTATATCGTCAAATTCGAAACCGGTATGATATTGACTACTGTCACCCGCTATTTCGCCTTCAAGTAAAACCCCGTCCAGACTTAATGGCCAGCCCCGTGCATTCATGCGACTTTGGGCTATTTGATACATCATCCAGGCACTTTTTTTAAATCCACCAAAAATCATACAATCAAAATCTGATTCTTCGAGTTCTTGCTCAGTCCAATTAATGCCAATCGCCAAGTCTTTGCTATATAGATGCATTAAATTATCTTTAACCGCATCTCGACAATCCCAAATAGAGGTCAGCAGATTTTTCTTGGCTAACATATGGCATTCTTTACAAGCAGGAATGGCTAGAGAGGGGTGGGGGGTGTGAGTCATTCTATAGTAATCAAAAACATGATTACTGGGTTCGTTGCAAAACCAACAGGTGTGGCGTTTGTCAAAAGGAATATCAATCAGTGTAGGCATGGGCATAATAATATCAAAAAGCTGTTCAATGGCTGAACAGCTTGGGTAGTAAGATCAAATCAATTAATGATTATTCTTTTTCAAAATCAACTAATTCTTTAGCCAATACGATAGGGTCAATTTCTAGGCATTCTTGTTCAGCTTCCCAATCAACACCTATTAATACACCGTCATCATTTAAATCACTTACCCAGTATTCTAAAAACTCAGTCAGTGTAATAGTCACTGGGTTGTAGTCTGCCCACTCATCAGTGCAATGGCTTTTTGCAGCAGCTTCACTTGACCAAAGTGGCATAACATCAGTTTCTTCAAATTCTGATGAGTCACATACAACCCAACCTTCACCTGTTTCATCTTGTAAGCCCCATAAGACTTGATGTTGTTTTACGCTTTCGATAAAGCCTGTTAGTGCTGCTGTTTGTTCTGTCATGATAAATCGCTTAAATGAGTGAGAATTAACATCATTATACGGACTCAATGAATAAGGAAAAGGCTTAATTAATGACAATTTTGTTTATGAGGATCCTTGGTGGTCATTTAGAAACTAAATTGCCCCAGAATCTAGACGCAAATCGGGCATTTAGTCTCTTATTAGAAACTAACACGATTAAATGCGTCAATGTTGTAACTGTATTCGCTGTCGTTCGTTGGGTCATTTAAATCAATCGATAGTCTTGGCGTTATTGACCCGCTTATTTATCAAGCTGTTTGTATGACTCAAATCAAGTGCAGCGATTAAGACGAGTGTCTGTGGTTTTGAGTGACGGCTTCATTATTAATCACCTTGTCATCGGTGTTGTTATTTTTCACTTGAATTTGGCATAAATAAACAGGGTTTAATGTTAACAGGTCTTGTTTACTGAAAGCCGATGCGTCACGATATTCAATATTCATTTTTTGTAAAATAAGTGTTGTTCATGGCTCATAAAAGACGTTTTTCTGTGTTTATTGCTTCAATGTTTGTATCTAGCACCTTATTGAGTGCCTGTGCTGTGTCGGCATCACCCGATCCTGTTGTTGATGTTACTCCAGTTCAAGAGCATCCCGATTTTGCTACCTGTGTGATTAATTTACAGCAAAAAGCAAAAACGGCAGGGATTTCACAGCAGATTATCGATACAACGGTGGCAAATTTAAAGTTTGTCCCTAGGGTGATTGAATTAGATAATCAGCAGCCAGAATTTACCACAAGCTTTGGTGATTACTTCGACAAACGCGTCACACCATGGCGGGTTGAACAAGGCAGAAAAATGATGGCTAAACATGAGTCATTATTAACTAAGCTAACAAAAGAGTATGGCGTGCCTGGGCAATATATTGTTGCTTTTTGGGGCCTAGAAACCAACTTTGGTAGTTACAAAGGTAGCATGCCAGTGCTCGATTCATTGGCAACGCTAGCATGCGATCCAAGGCGTAGCGATTATTTCACTGGCGAGTTATTACAAGCGTTGAAGTTAAAGCAGCAATATAATTTCGCAGATAACAAAATGGTTGGATCGTGGGCTGGGGCGATGGGGCACACCCAATTTATGCCAACTAACTATCGTAAGTATGCAGTAGATGGTGACGGTGATGGTATTGCCGATTTATGGAATAGTGAAGTGGATGCATTAACTTCTGCAGCTAACTTTCTACAACACCTAGGTTGGAAAGCAGATGAGCGATGGGGACGAGAAGTATTATTACCTGTTGATTACCCGTTTGCTTACTTGGGCGGTAAACACCCGTTACCATTAGTAAAATGGCAAGCGCTTGATATTAAAAAATCTAATGGTCAGCCGTTATCGACACCAGATATGCAAGCCGCTTTATATTTACCAGCAGGGCATACGGGTCCAGCTTTCTTAGGGTATGACAACTTTAATGTGATTATGCGTTGGAACCGCTCTGAATTTTATGCCATAGCAGTCGGTCATTTAGCCGACAGAATTAATGGCGGTGCGGAATTAACACGTGCGGTACCTAAGCAGCCAAGGTTAAGCCGAGAAACGGTAAAGCAGTTACAACAAAAACTGAATGATGCTGGGTTTGATGTCGGTAAGCCAGATGGCATTTTAGGTCGTAATTCAGTGCTAGGTTTGCAAGCTTTTCAGCAGCAAAAAGGGCTAATTGCGGATGGATTTCCTGACGAACAAACATTTAATGCATTAGGCATCAAATTATAATGGCCACCTAAAAGGCTACTTTTTTGTGGATGCATTAGCACGCTTTTGCTAAGCTTCGGCAAATTTTAGAGTTAAGGAACGATAATGATCATTAAAGACGATATGGTAGTGCAGTTTAATTACACGCTACGTGATGAAAAAGGCGATGTGCTTGAATCAAATGAAGGTCGTGAGCCGATTGCATATCTGCATGGGCATGACAACATGATGCCTGGTATCGAAGCTGCTATTAATGGTAAAGAAATTGGCGAAAAGTTTACTATTACTCCGCCAGCCGCTGACACTTATGGTGAACGCCAAGAAGATTCAGAGCAGCGTGTATCAGTTAAACATCTTGTCGGCGCAAAAGTATGGAAACCCGGCATGGCTGCAGTGGTGAACACTGAACAAGGTCAACGTCAAGTTACCATCATTAAAGTGGGTAAATTCATGGCAACGGTTGATGTTAATCATCCACTTTCTGGCCGTGAATTAACATTCGACATCGAAATTGTCGGTGCTCGTGATGCATCAGATGAAGAAATTGCTCATGGCCACGCCCATGGTGCCGGTGGTCATCACCACTAATGAGATTGATTTGCTGTTAATTCTTAATTTAACAGCAACTTAATTCTTGTATAAATCCCAAGTGAATACTTGGGATTTTTGTTTTTACAGTGAGTTATTATGGTTATTGATTTTTCTTTGGGTAAAATTATTGTCACTGTGCATGAGATTCAATGCCGGTTTCATGATAGTCAACTGGTGCTTGCTGCGTCAGTAGATGATATTAGCTGTTTTCATCAAGGTTTAGTGATTGTTGCCGATGCGGGGACGGTGCGGTGGAGTCTCAAACTTGATAATCCAGCGCAATTAGAGGCGTTACTTGATCACACCGGGATCCACGCACAATAGCCATTAGTCATAAATCTATCTGAATACACTAGATTATTTATGATGTTTAAACGTGAATCGTTCGATGTTAAAAATCAATTAACGTAAGATAGCCACTAATATTGTGACTGTATTGATAGGATTAATAAATATGACTGCTCAGTTAGATAAAATCGTGATTGAACCGCAATCACCTGCAACATCTTGTGTCATTTGGTTACATGGTTTAGGCGATTCTGGTGCTGGTTTTGCACCAGTAGTACCAGTATTAGGCTTAAATAGTCAGCATAGTATTCGTTTTATTTTCCCTCATGCACCAGAGCAAGCTGTGACGATTAATGGCGGGTTTGTGATGCGTTCATGGTACGACATCAAAAGCATGGATTTGCATGACCGTGCAGATATCCAAGGTGTTATGGCGTCTGAGCAAGCAATACGTCAGCTAATCGTCGATCAAATCAGCAGCGGTATACCAGCAGATAAAATAGTCTTAGCGGGTTTTAGTCAAGGCGGAGTAATGAGTTTGTTTACCGGTCTGCGTTTTGAACAAAAACTGGCAGGTATTATGGCATTATCTTGTTATTTACCTGGTGGAGAAGCATTGCCAGAGCAACTTGCTGACGCCAATATTCATACTCCCATCTTCCAAAATCATGGTGAGCAAGATGATGTAGTCCCTATGTTTGCGGGGAAAATGGCACATGATGCTCTGATAACAGCAGGTTATCAGAGTGTTTGGAAAACCTATCCTATGGCTCACAGCGTATTACCTAATCAACTTGTTGATATTGGTCAATGGTTACAACAAGTTTTGAAATAATGCAAAATAAGTATTGTTCTTGTTTTGGGATAATCGATGGTGTTACGTAGTATTTAAAAAACCAATCTATTTAAATGGCTTAGCAGTAAAAATGCTTAAGCCATTTTTTTACTTTGCATTAACAAGCCCGTTAACATGGTTATTGTTTTTCTCAGGGAATTGTTAAAGGGTAAGCTGCTGTTAAATAGTGTATTTAAAATCACATTCTGTCATATAAGTGACATCAAAATCCGTCAATCTTTGTTATCATTCTGGCCGTGAATAGGATAATTCACGGATTTAAAAATATAAATTATAACATCGGGGTAAATCATGACAAATATGTTAATTAAAGGATTAGTCGCAACGGCTGTACTAGCAGCGTTAACCGGTTGTGGCAGTGACGACGACAATACAGCAGTCGTAGCACCAACAACATGTGCCGAAGCAGGTGCAGATTGTAAAATATTCACAGTATTACACACCAATGATAACCATGGCCGTTTTTGGTCTAACAGTGATGGCGAATATGGTATGGCAGCGCGTAAGACGTTGATCGACCAAATTCGTGCTGAAGTCAGTTCAAACGGTGGCGAAACGTTATTGCTATCTGGCGGTGACATCAACACAGGTGTTCCAGAATCTGATTTACAAGATGCATTACCAGATTTTATCGGTATGAACGAAATTGCCTATGATGCAATGGCTGTCGGTAATCATGAATTTGATAACCCATTAGCAGTATTAGATTCTCAACGTTCAGTAGCAAACTTCCCAATGCTTGCGGCAAACATTTATAAAGCAGACGGTACTCGTTATTTTGATGCTTATAAAGTGTTTGACGTTAACGGTGTTCGTGTTGCTGTTATCGGTTTAACCACCGAAGACACGGCTAAAATCGGTAACCCAGAATTTATTAAAGATTTAACCTTTACTGACCCAACAACTGAAGCAGCTAAAGTGATTGCAGAAATTAAAGCTGCAGATACCGCTGATTTAATTTTCGCAACGACTCATATGGGTCACTATGCTGATGCGCAAAATGGTAGTAATGCTCCTGGCGATGTAACATTAGCTCGCGCACTAGCTGCAGGTGATTTAAGTGCCATTATTGGTGGTCACTCACAAAACCCTGTATGTATGGAACCAGATACTAACGACTATGCAGAGTTTGCTCCTGGTGACGCTTGTACTCCTGACATGCAAAATGGCACTTACATTATGCAAGCTCATGAATGGGGTAAGTATGTTGGCCGTGCTGATTTTGAATATTTCAACGGTGAGCTTCATCTTGCAAGCTACAAGTTAATTCCGGTTAATTTGAAGAAAACGGTTGAAGATGCTGAAGGTAACAAAACTAAAGTTTTAGTTGCTGATGAAATCACAGCCGATGCAGATTTAAAAGCACTACTTTCTTATTACCAAGAACGTGGTCAAGGCCAACTTGATGAGATTATTGCTACTACAGATGCATTATTAGACGGTGAGCGTGCAAATGTACGTAATATGCAAACTAACTTAGGTCGTTTAGTTGCTGAAGCACAGCGTACTAAAGTGGGTGCAGATATCGGCGTGATGAACTCTGGTGGCGTACGAGCTTCTATTCAAGCGGGTGATATTTCTTATCGTGACGTGTTAACTGTGCAGCCTTTTGGCAACATGGTAACGTTGAGCACTATGACAGGTGCAGAAGTCACTGAGTATCTTAATACTGTAGCATCTTTCCAACGTGGTTCTGGTGCTTATGCCCAAATCACTGGTGTGAAAATGACGGTTGATTGTACTGCGCAAACAGTCGCTATCAGTGAAATTAATGGTAAAGATTACAGTGCCACTGATTCATATAGCTTCACTGTACCAAGCTTTAATGCTGCTGGCGGTGACGGTTATCCAACATTAGACCCAATCCAAACAGGTTATGTTGATGCTGAAGTGTTATACACTTTCTTCAAAGACAAAGGCACTATTGCTGCCGCTGACTATGCGCCAATAGGTGACATTGTTTATGAAAACTCAAACAGCCCACTAGGTTGTGAAGTTACTGCAAACTAATTAAACTCAATTTAGGTTAATAGATGGGGTACCCATTTATTATTCCGAGCTAAGGTTAGATTGCAACAAAGGCAGCTTCGGCTGCTTTTTTATTGGCGAGAGTTTAGTTGACTCGTGGTTTAATAAAGCGGTAATGTAATCAATAGGTTTTGTTACTATTGCTGAACAGTGCATGTATAGGATTGAGAGAAATTAATATGACAGGTACCTACAGATTATTGTTGTTAGTCACTTTAATTGTGCTTGCACTAACGTGTTATCTAGCCGGTAGCCAAACGGGAGCGGTGACTTTTTTTGTGGCAGGTGGATTGCTTGAAACAGCCTTTTGGTTTGGCTTGTTTAAAAAATCTAAAAATAGAAGCATTAGTTAATATTAACTTAAACAGTTATCGGTTATCAGAGGTTGCTTGTTGAATTGCTTATGATGGTATTGGGCAGAGTATTGAAATCGTAAATGGATATTTGAAAGTAACAAAGGCAACCTAGGTTGCCTTTTCTATTATAAAGCTATGACGTTCTCTGAATGGCTGTTTATCTCACTCAATTAGGTGTGTTATTTCCAGCCAATATGAGTGGTTAATGTATGACTTTGTCCAGGTGCTAACACCACGCAGTCTTCCAACACGTTAGCGGCTTCTAAGCACACCATGGTTAAGTAATCGTCTGCATTAAAGCGTGAAAGGCGCATCGACTTGTCTATCCAAGGGTTCCAAAGAACCGCTGATTGACTGTTTTCGCGACTGACTACAATGGTGCCATTTTGTGTATGTAACTCCTGAGTATCACCTAATAGGGTATAAACCCTGTCGGTTTCTCGTTCAAATTTAACGACATCATCGACTTGTTTAAACGGCCCTTCACCAAATTCAATGTATTGTGACCCGCTAAAGCCACTCGCTTGCAATTGATGAATATCTTCAATAGGAAAGTAGCTATGCAATGCTTGGGTAAGCTTCACGTTATCATTTCCATTATTAGTATTCACCAAGCTGACTGATAAGGTTTCGCCTAAGGTGAATAGCACCTTTACTTGGGTATTATGGGGCCAATATTGTTTATCCATTTCACTGGCGGGCAGGGTGAAAACTAAATCTACTAATTGGTTACGCATTTTGACTGATTCAAGCGACCAGGTTTTGTTTCGTGCAAAACCATGCTGCGGAAACCCTGGAGTGTCGCTCATACCAAACCAAGGCCAACAAATGGGGATTCCTCCTCTGATACCATTACCAGGTTGGTAATCATCTGCACTTGAAACCCATAATAGTGGTGCTTTGCCTACAGGTATAAATTGATCTATTTGTGCACCTTGCATAAAAATACGTGCTTGGCAAAGTGCAGTGTCAACAGCAACATAATCAAGACCATTGAGATGTCTTTTAGTGGTAACCGAACCCATAGCGTGTGTCCTTGTGTATTTTGACTCTAGTCGATAGCTTACAAGGTTTTTGGCAAGTAAGTCACTAATCGTTTGGATGATTTACGGGTGTTAACGGTCAACTTTAGTCAATAAGTAAACATCAAACCGCTATTGATTCAGTACCAAGCATTGCATCACTTGCCATCGATAGGCTATTACGAGTTCAATTCGCCTTGTGAGCAAAATAACGCGTTTTGATATTACAGATTTGAAATCATCACACTGTATCGATTTAACCCATCTCTAATGTAGAGTTTAGGTTATTTACTAAAATGTAGCAGACGGTTATTGGCTGGCATGGCGATGTCTTTTTGAAGTATTAGCCCTTGTTGTTGTGCTAACTGGCAGATCCATTCAATATCACGGATACCACTATCAGGGTTGTTGTGTTGCAGCCATAAATTGAATTGTTGATTACTGTCACTGGTAAATTGGCCTTGATAATTAAAGGGACCATAAACTGCTAATGAGCCTGAATTAAGCAATACACTACCAACGCCAGCAAAGAACGCTTCAA
The DNA here is from genome assembly GCF_040310065.1 of Shewanella sp. TB7-MNA-CIBAN-0143. Lineage (NCBI taxonomy): Bacteria > Pseudomonadati > Pseudomonadota > Gammaproteobacteria > Alteromonadales > Shewanellaceae > Shewanella > Shewanella sp. TB7-MNA-CIBAN-0143. Next base: position 105,480 of record NZ_JBEOPL010000004.1, on the reverse strand, counting down.
CCATTGGCTTACTCATAATGTGCAAGGTGTTAGCACTGAATATGGCATCTATATCAGATACAAGCAGGGGCCATGGTTGAGTGACATCAAGCCCGATTGCCTGTTGTAAGTTGGGTTGTGTTTGCAAATTGAGTCGAGCTTGTAGGGTAGGTAAATAATGTTGTTGGTCACTTGGTTGCCAGCGGACATGAGGAAGGTGTTCAGCGAAATAGACGCTGTGTTGGCCTGTACCACTGCCTATTTCGAGTATATGTTGCCTATTGGCAAACCACTCTGCCAATAGGGTTAAGATAGGCTGTTTATTATTTTCACACGCTTGTGAAAAAGGCAGCTGTTGTAGCGATAATGATTGAGGCATTACGAGATATCAATTCTGTCCATTTCTAAGTGCTGCAATGCTATCACCGCTTGAGTGCGATTGCGAACACCCAGTTTACGGAATATCGCCGTGGCATGCGCTTTGATGGTTGCTTCTGATACCCCAAAATCATAAGCAATTTGTTTGTTGAGTAACCCTTCTGCAAACATCTGTAACACGCGATATTGTTGCGGGGTTAAGTCTGATAATCGGCTGGCCATTTTATCGGTTGGGTCATCAGAAACTGGCACGATTTGAGTACCTTTTGGCAACCAAATATCACCGTATAACACCGCATTTAATGCTTCTGCCAACGCTTCCATTGACGCAGATTTAGGAATGAATCCGCTACTGCCATAATGTATCGCTCGGCTGATGGTATTGATGTCTTCATGGGCAGATATCACCACTACGGGGATATCTGGATAATGAGTTCTAAGGTGGATCAGGGTTGAGTAACCGTGCGATCCAGGCATTTGTAGGTCCAGCAGGATTAAGTCAAATGGGGTCTCTTTTTGATCAAGAACCCTTTGTAACGCTTCGGCACTATCGGCCTCAAACCATTGAGTTTGTTCAAACGCATTACTCAGCGCTAGCCTTAAGGCATTACGGAATAATGGATGATCATCTGCAATGATGATGTTTAAATTTTCGAGCTTCATGGCGTTTTTTATTCTATGTTGCACGTGAAGATAAACTCAATGTAACAGAAAAGTAATCGAGTATTCTATTGCTTTATGTCACATTGTGATTGATTTGAATAAAAACCGTAAAATTATAGACTTTAGTCGAGTAAATAAAGTGCTAATGCAGCCATCTATCTGACTACATTAGCAAGGATGTATTAATTGTGTGGCCACACTTGGGTTGGGTTTCTGTTTTCATCTACCGCAACAAAAGTAAATACTCCGCGTATTGCATGTTCTCGATGATCGTTGTACATATCTTCGACATAAATGTTCACTTCAACTTTGAGTGATGTATTACCAACATGAATCACATTAGCAATCAGCTCTGCTAAGCTGCCTGCGGGTATCGCTTTTTTAAAATCGATACGGTCAGAACTGACGGTCACTAATGATTTACGACAAAAACGGGTGGCGGCGATAAAGGCTGTTTCATCCATCCATGCTAAAGCATCACCACCAAATAAGGTGTTATGGTGATTGGTATTAGACGGGAAAATAGCCTTTATAACGCGCGCTTCTGATTGAGCAATACGTGCAGCAATGTCATCAGGGAAATGGTTTTGAGTTTGAGCAGGGTTTTGAGCAAGGGACATACAACTACCTAATGTTATGCAGATCAACAAAGAATTCAGCGAAAAAAGCCGCGTATTATACTGTATTGCGCGGATCTCTGTCGATGTTGTAGCGCCTGTTTAGTCACCCAAGGGCCAAATTTCGCGGGCCTTTAAGGTAAATGTTCCGATGAGTTGGGTAGAGTAAACTATTCGATTAACGAGATATGGCTAAATGAGGCATTTTTGCTGAGAACATCAATTGAAGTGATATCGGTTAATATCACTTCAATCGCTTGCTGTTGTTGATTAATACCCGCAATGGCTTCATGTTTTTGTTGATTGCGACTGACATACAATGTTCGATCAAATTGACCTTGAAGATGGGTTCCATCTGTTAATGTTAGTTTGACCCTATAGCGATACAAACAGATGATCTCAATATAATCGTAAATCTCACATTTAATTGGGTTCATGTCCGTCTCCTATTTGTCTGCTATGTCTTTTGCTAAAAACCATCACTCACTAACAATCATTTACCAGCTATCATTTACTCACTTTCAATGACCCGCTAATAGCGTAACAACACAGTAGAAACCATTTGCTTGTTCGCATTGAGGGTCACTATGTATAAGCGATCAAACTCACTTGCATCTGCAATGGGTATTTGTTTTTCTGCCCCGAGACCTTCAACTAAATCTGTTGAAGTATTACTGTGTCCGACCACTAAAATATTACCCTGTTGAGTTAATAGATGTTGGGTAAATGCCGCCATATCACGTGGGTCATAAACACTTAAATCCACTTGCTGATCTTGCGTTACGGCGGTGGCCGTTTCACGGGTGCGATTATAATCCGTTGTGTACACTTTATCTAAATGCGTACTGGACAGTACTTTAGCTAAACGCAGGGCTCGTAATTGTCCTTGTGCAGATAAACTAGGGTCTTTTCCAGCAAATTTTTCTGCATGTCTGACAATAAAAATAACTTGATTGCTCTTAGTATTGTTATCGCTATTTACGGCGGTATTGTTAAGCGCAATCGGAGCAACGATTGGCGTCTGTGCCATTAGTGATACGCTGATTAAACTCATACAGCCGAAAACGGCTCTAATGATTGATTGTTTCATGGTGTTAATCCGCTAAATAATATTCGATGGTAGATACGACCCGTACCTGTTTAATATATGGCGTGTTTTTATCTCTATTGTTAATGCTGAATTGTCCTTGAGTCGCTTTTTTTATCTTACCTAATCGGCTTTGTGAATCGGTAGCAAATTTTTCAGCAACTGAACGTGCATTAGTGGTCGACTCTTCGATCATTTTCGGTTTAACGTCATTTAAGCGGCTGAAAATATATTCGACTTGGGCATCATAGTTATTTTGTGAGAAAACAATTCCCATTTTACCTAGCTCAGTTAATTGAGGCATAGCCCCGCGAACTTTATCTATGTCATTAGAATATACCGTAATGGTTTGCGACGCCGTATAGCGCAATTCTACTGGTTGATTTCCACCATACTGTTGCGCCAATTTATCGGTAATAGTGGGCGCGGCGAGAGTGATCTGTTTGGGATCGATATTTTGTTCGGCTAAAAAGTTAACCACTTGGTTGTTTTGTGTTTCAAGCTGTTTGTAGAGTTCATCGAGATTATTATTGGCTGCGGTGAATTGTATCGGCCAAATGACGATGTCGGCAGGATATTCATTTTCTGCCAGGCCTTTTACCGTGACGCTGCGGTCGAGTAACTTGTACTCAACAATGGCTTGTTTGAGTAATACGCCTAATGCGCCTAAGCCCAGTGCAATTAATATTCCGAAAATAGCAGCACTACGAGACGAACTTTGCATAACAACATCCTTATTATAGGTGGGGAGTGATGGAGTAGCGTTGGCTTTGTGGCTAACGTTACTTTTTGTTATAGCGTGTTAATTGTCGCATCACACCGTCATGGAACGTCATGAAACGTCAATATTTTCGCTAATATTATGGATTATTGGCAATGGTAAGCACCCAAATTAATGACAATCATAATCGAATATGAGTTGAATATTGGTTTTATGGATTAATTTTAATCCTAGTTTTACTTAATGCTTGTCTAGCAACAATACTTAGGTTGGCGTATGACTGGCTCATGTTGTTATTTAAATCGATCTGACATTTATACGACTCGGTCATCTAAATAAGTCTGTTTGCGCGATTAATGGAATGTAATGGTGTTAGATTTACATCGTTTTAAAAGGAATTAATATGTCATCTCGGTTAACAGCACCGCTTATTCAACATGGTTTTGATGATGGCTTACCAATATGGCGTCGGATCATTTTCACGCGACTGTTTAGTGTGTTGGCTTTGTTATGTATCCCGATTTACATCACCAGCGTATATCTGTGTATTGTTCAAAACCTTTGGGGCATGGCACTATTTGATACTGTGGCTTACGGGGTATTATTATTCATTTTGTTTTATCCACGAATTAGCGATACACAAAAATTTACCATAGGGTGTTATCTTGCATTTGGTATCGGCATCGGTTTTTTACTCGCTATTGGCCCTTCTGGGGCAGGTTTTTTCTGGTTATTCGTTTTCCCTCCTTTGAGCAGTATTCTTCTTGGCGAAAAAATGGCGGTATGGGCTCAGGTGGCTAATGGTATATCGTTATTATTAATCGGTATCGCTTATCATTATGAGCTTGTTGTATGGCCTGATATAAACGGATTTTCAACCTTAATTTGGTATGTAGTGGTGATTAACTTTCTCGTCACTAATGCAATAGTGACTCAGTCGACCTCTTATTTATTGGGTAAATTAACTCACTCATTAGAGTCCACTTTAGCCTCTCGTACGGCAACGGTTATGGGCTTAGCTAAGTTGGCAGAGTATCGTGATAATGAAACCGGTGCGCATCTGATTAGAATGCAGCAGTATGCCAATATGCTGGCAAAACAAAGATTAACCGATGAACATGTTCCAGAAGAGTTAACTGACGCTTTTATTCAAGAAATTAGCCTCTCAGCCATTTTGCATGATATTGGCAAAGTGGGTATCGCCGATCATATTTTGTTAAAACCAGGGCGCTTATCGGTAGAAGAATTTGAGCAGATTAAGGCTCATCCAGTGATTGGAGAAAAAGTGCTTAACAGTTTATTAGCGTATGCCCCTCAGTGTACATTTATACGAATGGGACGTGACATTGCCGGCGCCCATCATGAAAAGTGGGATGGCAGTGGTTATCCTAATGGGTTAGCAGGCGAATCTATCCCGTTGTCAGCCAGAATTGTAGCCTTAGTCGATGTGTACGATGCATTAACCTCACCACGATGTTACAAAAGGCCTTTTAGTCATGAAGAAGCGATGGCGTTGATTCTTGAAGGAAAAGGCAAACACTTTGACCCTAAATTGGTCGATAGCTTTATGGTCATTAGTGAACAATTTTCTGTGTTGTCAAAAGCATCTTTACTCGAAGAGGATTAACGTTATTGATAGAGACGTATAAACAACAATGCCAGTCCTGGGGACTGGCATTGTTAAACAATATTATACAGTTACGGTAATAATAGAGCCGATATATAAACAGGATTTTAGTTGGCTTTGTTTTTGCCAGCCATTAACCCATAGCGAGGCTCTTACTGTGCTAGCAAGGCTTTACGTTCTTTTGAAGCTTGAGCTAAATCACGTAAAAGTTTTTCAGAATCAGCCCAATGCAAACATGCATCGGTAATACTTTGGCCATACACTAATGGTTCGTCTTTAACCACTTTCTGGTTGCCTTCAATCATAAAGCTTTCTGCCATAATACCAGCAATTGCGGTACTACCACTGCGCAGTTGCGCCATAATACTATCGGCAACATTTAACTGATTTTTATGCTGTTTCTCACTGTTACCATGGCTAAAATCAACCACCATACGTTGAGTTACGCCCACTTGTTCAAGCTGTGCGCGTGCAATTTCAATATCTTCAGCTGAATAATTTGGGGTTTTACCACCACGTAAAATAATATGTCCAAATGGGTTGCCGTGGGTACGGTAAACCGCCATAGCGCCATCTTTATCTGGAGAGTAAAAAATATGCGGCGCCTGTGCGGCACGTACCGCATCAACAGCGATATTGATGTTACCGTCAGTACCATTTTTAAAGCCAACAGGGCAAGACAATGCAGAAGCCATTTCGCGGTGAATTTGGCTTTCAGTAGTACGTGCACCAATAGCACCCCAGGTAATAAGGTCTGCGATGTACTGGCCGTTCACCATGTCTAAAAACTCGGTGGCGATAGGTAACTTGAGTTCAGTGATTTGTTGTAATAACTGACGCGCCATTCGCAAGCCTTTATTCGGGCTAAAGCTGCCGTCCAAATCTGGATCTGAAATTAAGCCTTTCCAACCCACAATCGTACGAGGTTTTTCAAAGTACACCCGCATTAAAATGCACAAGTCATCTTTTAGTTCGTGATGTAAGGCCGACAAACGCTCTGCATATTCGAGTGCTGCTTTAGTGTCATGGATTGAGCAAGGGCCAATGATGACCAGTAAGCGCTGATCTTCTCCGGCAATAATTGCTTCTACTTCACGACGTTGCGCAACCAAGTAGTCTGCAGCATTTTGCGTTAATGGATATTCTGAAGCCAACTGAGCAGGAGAAATAACTTTGCTTAATAAGGTTGTTCTGAGTTCATCTGTTTTAATTGTCATGCATATTACCGAGAAATCGTGAGATGCATCTGCATCATATTGAACGGGATTATATACCCAAAGAAGTTCAAGATGCGAGGCTTAGCCTCGGATTCTAACGGTTAAAAAACAGATTGCCGTAAAAGGTAAAGACGAATCAACCTGGGTTAAGTTCGTCTTTTGGTGGTTTTTCATTCTATTTCATGCAAAAAATGATTGTTTATAAATTAGAACATATGACGTTCTAAACCGGTGATATCAAGAATTTTGGTGGCAATTTCTTCAACCGAATGGTTGGTGGTATTTACAAAGGGAATTCGTTCTTTTTTATACAGCATTTCGACTTCTTTCACTTCAAGTCGACATTGTCTTAATGAAGAGTAGCGGCTATTTTCCATGCGGCTTTGACGTATCTCATGCAAACGATGAGGATCGATGGTTAAGCCAAAGAGCTTTGATTTGTTGCGTTTCAATGCTTCAGGTAACTTGAGGTTATCCATGTCATCTTCAGTAAACGGGTAGTTTGCAGCCTTTATACCAAACTGCATTGACAGATATAAGCTTGATGGCGTTTTACCGCAACGAGACACGCCTAATAAAATAATGTCAGCTTTATCCATGTGTTTCATGGTTTGGCCGTCATCATTCTCCATGGTGTAGTTAATCGCATCGATACGGGTTTCATAACCATGGTTACTTTTACCATGAGTTCGGTGTAATAAAGGCTTAGCTTGTACCCCTAAGTGTTGTTCTAGTGGCGCAACAAAGGTGTTCAAAAAGTCATAATCGACACATTCACTCGAAAAAATCACATTGCGGATCTCAGGATTAATGATTGAGTGGAACACAAGCGGCCTTTCGCCTGTTGTAATAAAACAATCATTTATTTGTTGCTTAACTTTTTGAGCTCGCTGAATTGTTTCAACGAATGGAATCGTAAGTGCTTCAAATTCTATAGGAAATTGCGAAAGTACGGCATGTCCAAAAACCTCTGCTGTGATCGCGGTCCCATCTGAAATATAGAATACTTTTGGTGTCATTCTGACCTCTTGTAGTAATAAAATTACAAATAAAATTATAGATTTACGCTTGTTGTATGGGAGTGTAAGATGCTCTTGCCCTCGTGTGAAGTGGCCACTGAAATAAAAACTTGCGGAGATAAAACTGTGCAGCAATACGTACTCTGGTATCAAGAATTAGGCATGGGCGATGTAAACAAGGTTGGCGGTAAAAATGCATCCCTTGGAGAGATGATCAGCAATCTGGCTAATGCAGGGGTTCAAGTTCCTGGCGGTTTTGCAACGACCTCGCATGCGTTCAATGAGTTCCTTGAACAAAGTGGAGTTAACCAGAAGATTTTTGACATTCTGGCGACATTGGATGTTGATGATGTCAATAAACTGGCAAAAGTAGGTGCGCAGATCAGACAGTGGGTTATTGAAACCCCATTCCAGCCGGCATTAGAAGACGCTATTCGTGAAGCTTACGAGCAGTTGTCAAGCGAAACTCAAGAAGCGTCATTTGCAGTGCGTTCATCAGCTACCGCTGAAGACATGCCAGATGCCTCTTTTGCAGGCCAACAAGAAACATTCCTAAACGTTAAAGGTTTTGATGCGGTCATGCTAGCAATTAAGCATGTTTATGCCTCGCTCTTTAACGACCGTGCAATTTCTTATCGTGTTCATCAAGGTTACGAACATCAAGGTGTGGCTTTATCTGCTGGCGTACAACGTATGGTACGTTCAGACAAAGCCGCTTCTGGTGTGATGTTTACCATGGACACTGAGTCAGGAAACAATGACGTTGTCTTTATCACTTCATCTTTTGGTTTAGGTGAAATGGTTGTACAAGGCGCGGTTAACCCAGACGAATTCTATGTGCACAAACCGATTTTAGCGCAAGGGCATAAAGCTGTTGTGCGCCGAAATATCGGCAGTAAGTTGATTCAGATGGTTTACTCTGATGATGCTGGCCATGGCAAGCAAGTTAAAATTGAAGATGTTTCTGCTGAACAGCGTCGTATTTTCTCTATTAACGATGACGAAGTCATGGAGCTTGCTAAGCAAGCAATGGTTATTGAAAAGCATTATGGCCGTGCGATGGACATTGAATGGGCAAAAGACGGTAACGACGGTAAGTTGTATATTGTTCAAGCTCGTCCAGAAACGGTTCGTAGTCGTGAAGATGTCCAGTTAATTGAACGTTATCACTTAAAAACGAAGGGTGACGTGATCTGTGAAGGTCGTGCAATTGGTCATAAAATTGGTACCGGTATCGCGAAGGTATTAACCTCGATTGATCAAATGGACCAAATTGAACCAGGTGACGTGTTAGTGACCGACATGACAGACCCAGATTGGGAACCTATCATGAAACGTGCTAGTGCGATTGTGACCAACCGTGGTGGTCGTACTTGCCATGCTGCAATCATTGCACGTGAATTAGGTGTACCCGCTGTAGTAGGTTGTGGTGATGTTACCGACCGTATCAAAACGGGCGACATCGTCACAGTATCTTGTGCAGAAGGTGACACCGGTTTAATTTATTCAGGTAAGCAAGATTTTGAAATCATCACTAACCGTGTTGATACATTACCTCCTTTGCCAATGAAAATTATGATGAACGTGGGTAACCCAGATCGTGCATTTGATTTTGCACGTTTGCCTAACGAAGGTGTCGGTTTAGCGCGTTTAGAGTTCATCATTAACCGCATGATTGGTATTCACCCTAAAGCTTTGCTAGATTTCAACGGTCAGACTGCTGAACTGCAAAATGAAATCAACGAAATGATCGCGGGTTATGACTCGCCTGTTGAGTTTTATGTTGCGCGTTTAGTTGAAGGTATTGCCACTATTGCATCGGCTTTCTATCCGAAGAAAGTTATCGTACGTATGTCTGACTTTAAGTCGAACGAGTACGCAAACTTAGTAGGTGGTGACCGTTACGAGCCAGATGAAGAAAACCCAATGTTGGGCTTCCGTGGTGCTAGCCGTTATATTTCTGAATCATTCCGCGATTGTTTCGCGCTTGAATGTGAAGCGATTAAACGTGTTCGTAACCAAATGGGCTTAACCAACGTTGAAGTGATGATTCCATTTGTTCGTACCGTCAATGAAGCATCTCAAGTCATTGAGTTACTGAAAGAGCAAGGCTTAGAGCGCGGTAAAGATGGCTTACGCGTTATCATGATGTGTGAACTACCTTCAAATGCCTTGCTAGCTGACCAGTTCCTTGAGCATTTTGATGGTTTCTCTATCGGCTCAAATGACTTAACTCAGTTAACATTAGGGCTTGATCGTGACTCAGGAATCATCAGTCACTTGTTTGACGAGCGTAATGATGCAGTAAAAGCATTGCTTTCAATGGCCATTAAAGCGGCTAAAGCAAAAGGTGCTTATGTGGGGATTTGTGGCCAAGGCCCATCAGATCATTCCGACTTTGCTGCATGGTTAGTTGAACAAGGTATTGATTCTGTATCACTTAATCCTGATACGGTCATTGACACTTGGTTATATTTAGCCGAAGCACATGGCTAAATAAGAGTAAAAATTACAGGTTTATTTATTCTCCAACCTGTATTTTTATCAAGTTGTAATAAAAGCCGCTTTTTAGCGGCTTTTTTTTGTTTATAATGGCTACAATATGCCAATAAATAATAAGTCCTCTATGTTACCTTTGCTATCACATAAACAAACATTAGAACCTATCTATCTTGAGTATCTTGACGCGCTTGAACAAAGCGAGTTTGAAGGTGAAATAGACAAGCGTTACAGTGCGCGGCTTATTCAGGCAACCGATAATTCGGTGTATCAATTTTTGCCCCAAGCGGTGATATATCCTCTACATCAACAAGATGTCGAGCTGGTGTTATCGTTAGCGGCACAACCACAATATAAACAAGTGACCTTTAGTGCGCGTGGCGGCGGAACGGGAACAAATGGCCAATCGCTTACCCACGGATTAATTTTAGATGTGTCACGCCACTTAAACCAAGTGCTAGAAATTAATGCCGAGGAAGGTTGGGCGAGGGTACAAGCCGGTGTAGTGAAAGATGCGTTAAATGACGCCTTACGTCCACATGGATTCTTTTTCAGTCCCGACTTATCAACGTCAAACCGTGCAACTGTTGGTGGTATGGTCAATACCGATGCATCAGGTGCAGGTTCATTAGTTTACGGTAAAACCTCCGATCACGTGTTAGGCATAACCAGTGTACTGATTGATGGCAGCGTATTAACCACCACACCAATCGACCAAGATAAACTGGCTGAGCAACCTTTTGGTGACAACCAACTAGGAAATCGCATTGCCAGTCAAGTCGCAGAAGTGTGCCTTGTAAAGCGTGACACCATCATTGAACGTTTTCCAAAATTGAATCGTTTTCTAACGGGCTATGATTTAAAGCATGTGTGGAACGATGATTTAAGCCAGTTTGATTTATCGCGTATTTTAACGGGCTCAGAAGGTACGCTTGCGGTGATCACCGAAACCAAGCTAAACCTGACCCCATTGCCGAAAACCCGCATGATGGTCAACATCAAATATGATTCATTTGAATCTGCGTTGCGTCATGCCCCATCATTGGTACAAGCTAAAGCAACGGTAGTCGAAACGGTTGACTCAAAAGTACTAAACCTTGCCCGCGAAGACATTATTTGGCATTCAGTTGCCGAGCAAATTAAAGCGGTACCTAATAAGACCATTGAAGGTCTTAATATGGTCGAGTTTGCTGGCGAAGATGACGATGTGAAACAGAAAGTCGCTTTGCTAGAAGAGATGCTCAGTGGGCAGCTCAGCCAACAACAATTTGGTTTAGTGGGTTTTCAAGTTATTACCGACAGAACGGATATTGACAGTATCTATGCCATGCGCAAAAAGGCCGTTGGCTTATTGGGTGCAACAAAAGGCAGTCGTAAACCATTAGCGTTTGCCGAAGATACCGCCGTACCACCTGAAAACTTAGCCGACTATATTATGGAGTTTCGTGCACTGCTCGATAGCCATAATTTACAATACGGTATGTTTGGTCATGTGGATGCAGGTGTACTGCACGTGCGACCAGCATTAGATATGTGTGATGTTGCCGACGAGCAATTGCTGAAAGTGATATCTGATCAAGTTGCCGCCTTAACGCTTAAGTATGGCGGTTTAATGTGGGGCGAACACGGTAAAGGTGTCCGTGGTGAATATGGCCCTGCGGTATTTGGTGATGAGCTTTATGCTGTGCTTGAGCAAATCAAAGGCTTGTTTGATCCTGATAATCGCCTTAATCCAGGTAAATTAGTGGCGCCTCCTAAATCTGGCCCATTAATGTTTAACGTCGACAGCGCAAAACGCGGCAGTTTCGACAGACAAATCCCCGTTAAAGTACGTGATGCTTTTCCAGATGTGATGAACTGTAACGGTAATGGCTTATGTTTTAATTACAGCAGTTATTCACCTATGTGTCCGTCATTTAAAGTCACTGGCGATAGAGTGCAATCACCTAAAGGCCGTGCTGGATTAATGCGCGAATGGTTACGTTTACTTGAAGCCGAAGGTGTTGATGTTGACGCGTTAGCAAAATCTAAACCACTAGGGTGGATGCAGCGTACTCAAAATACCCTCAATAACCAGCGTGACTATGATTATTCGCACGAAGTCATGGAATCACTTAAAGGCTGTTTAGCCTGTAAAGCCTGTTCGGGTCAGTGCCCGGTTAAAGTCGATGTGCCTAAGTTTAGAGCCCAGTTCTTTAATATTTACTACAAACGCTATTTACGTCCAGCCAAAGATTATTTAGTTGCAGGTATCGAAGATTCCTTACCACTGATGGCCGCGATGCCTAAATTGACTAATTTGGCCTCGCAAAATCCGCTGAGCAAGTGGGTGATTAAAAAAGCCATTGGTTATGTAGATGCGCCTAAGTTATCCGTGCCGACACTAAAACAGCGTTTAGATGGTCATGCTAGCCGTGGTTACGATTTAGAAGCCTTGTGCGCAATTCCGCAAGCGCAGCGCAGTAAACATGTATTAGTAGTGCAAGATCCATTTAACAGTTTTTACGATGCAGGTTTGGTTTATCGGTTTATTCAATTAATCGAAAAGTTAGGCTTTAAACCCGTATTACTGCCATTCAAGCCCAATGGCAAACCGACTCATATTAAAGGCTTTTTAGACAAATTTGCTAAAACAGCGCAAAACAGTGCCGATTTCTTAAACCGCGTACATGCCCTTGGCATGCCGATGGTGGGGTTAGATCCTGCATTAGTGTTATGTTATCGCGACGAATACAAAGAGGTCTTAGGTCAGCGTCGTGGGCCATTTGAGGTGCTATTGGCCAATGAGTGGTTAACCGATGTAGTAGTAAACCGAAGTGAAGCATCTGCTTTAGCAACAGATGCACCGCAATTCACCTGGTTTAGTCATTGTACTGAATCGACAGCCAAACCTAATACGGCTAATGAATGGAAAGCGATATTTAGCCACTTTGGTGCCAAACTAAGCAGCGTTAATTTAGGTTGTTGTGGTATGGCGGGCACCTATGGCCATGAACTGGAAAACCTTGAACGCTCAGAGCAGTTATTTGAAATGTCTTGGCAACCAAGCATTGAAAAAATTGCTGAGCATAGCCAAGTATTAGTATCTGGTTATTCATGTCGTAGCCAAGTTAAACGCTTTGCTGGTTTTAAACCGCAACACCCTATAGAAGCGCTACTTAAATTACTCGGATAGGTAAGCATAATGACAGATGAAACAGCAGCATTAGGTTCGTATACTCACCCTCAAGGTGTGGCACTTTGCAGTGATGAAGCGCTGTTTCATATTCAAGCGAATGGCGATTGGCTTTACCTCAATAGTCCGTTGCCTGCAAAGTTTGCGGCTTTGTTCAGTAGTATTTTGCACTGTATCGACAATGAGTATTTATTAATCACCCCGGTCGAAAAAGTCAAAGTCACCGTTGAAGCCTATCCATTCCTGCTGGTGGACTATCATCAAGCTGCATCAACGGAAGTTCAGGTAAATGATAGTCAATTGATATTTACCACTAGCATAGGTACGCAACTTCCCGCGATTAATATCGTGGATGTTATCGTCACAGGCGATGGCATATACGCGCCATTAATCAGAGGCTTGGTGGGGCAATTAAACCGAGCCTGTTATTATCGTTATATCAATGAATACTTATCTTTTGACTAAAAGAGCTTTTCTTAACGTATAGAGATGGTAATCTAAAATCTGTTCAAGTGTGGTTGAACTGCAGTGTAGGCATTAGTATTTGTCTTAACACAGTCAATTTATCTCACTGACGATGTAGGAGGTATCATTTGAAACGCTTTGAAAGTTTAAGTTACCTGATTTCTCATCTTAATATTGCCTTGCAGCAAGAAATTGATACGCGCTTAAAGCGCTACGACTTAGACAGTAAACTTTGGCCGGTATTATTTACCTTATGGCAAGAAGAAGGTTTAAGCCAAACTGAGTTATCTAAACGTTGTGATGTGGCTAATTACACCATGACTCGTCTGCTGGACCATCTGCAAGTCCAGGGATTTATCACCCGTCATCAAGAAGCGGATAACCGCCGCGCATTCCAAATATTTTTAACCGACAACGGTAAAGCGCTTCAACAAGATTTAATTCATGAAGCTGAGTGGGTCAATCAACGTTTTTTAGCGGCATTAGCTGATGACGAGCAAGATGAGTTTATGCGGCTGTTGAATAAAGTGAATCAGTTTAGTTAATAATTTTTTAACGGTGACTAGCGCTCTTTATGGCCTAAGATCATGCAATTTGTCGTGTAAAGTAAGCAGGTTAAGTAAACCGTTACCTAATAATTTGGATGTGGCATCGGGCAAATCCAAGAAGCGATTTATGCCTTGTAAATAGCACAATGAATACTGACTCTCTGGAAAATAAGGATCCAATGGAAAGGCCAACAAAGGAACAAATTCGTGATTTACCCATTTATAATGGTATTAGTCTAGATAATATAATCGTTGTCACAAACAAAGCAGACTCGATAAGTGCAATAGCGGAGTTAAGAACACACTCTTGTTTAGGGTTTGACACAGAGAGTAAACCTTGTTTTATAAAAGGTGAGGTCAGTGATGGACCTCATCTAATTCAGCTAGCCACAAAATCTAAAGTATTCTTATTTCCTACTAAATTTTATGAAAACGTTACTGCAATCGCAGAAATATTATCTGACCCAACAATTAGGAAGGTAGGTTTTGGGTTGAAAGAAGATAAAAAAATTCTTTTTAGAAAATTTGGAATTAAATTAGTCAATACAGAAGAACTATCTTCAAAAGTGATGCGTTTTACGCAAATTAAACAACGCGTTGGCGCTAGAGTTGCGGTTGCGATATTTTTTAATCAACGGCTCTCAAAGAGCGCACAACAATCAAATTGGTCAATATTTCCTCTACACGATCATCAAAAAAAATACGCAGCAAATGATGCACATACCGCACTATTAATAGAACTAGAAATAGAACTAGAAATTGAACTAGAAATAGAAAGACAGAGCCATTAATCTCCCTAAAGCATGTGAGCCTCTCACCAATCAATAGACAATATACAGTTATTTGGCCAAGTGAATATAGCTGATCGCGATGAGTTAGGTGCTTATAAACTGTCCGCTTTGGCTCTGCGCTTACCTACTCATTTATAAAACCTGCTATTTGATTTCTACTTGATTGCTTTCAAGCTTCTTTGCTGTGCTGAATCTGTCATATTAACTCTGGCTAAGCCATTACTTGATAAAACTTACTTTTTTGACCAATCAATTGTCATAAATTTTAGTTATTAATTTGATAATATTTGATAATTTTTATTTATTATTAGTTCACTGTAAGATTACTCCATCGAAACAAATGACGAATCAATCAATAGTTTTTAGGGGTAAGTTATGAAAATGAATCACGTAGGTTTGATGGTTGGCGACATGGATAAAGCGGTTGAGTTTTATACTAAAGCGCTGGGTCTAAGAGTGGTAATGGGTAACACTAAGGTTCAAGAAGAACGTGAAACTGCTATTGGCAGAATGTGTGTGGCAGTATTTGGTGAAGGCTTCAAAGGCTTTAACATTGCACATTTAGTCACGACTGACGGTATTGGTGTTGAGATGTTTGAAATGAAAGATCGTCAAGAACGTCATGAAGTTGATTTCACCCGTCTTGGTATCTTCCACTTTTGTTTGCAAACAGATGATTTTGAGGGGGCAATTGCACGTACTGTGCAATATGGCGGTAAAGCTCGTATGGATATCATGCGCTACCACCCAGAAGACGACAACAATCTAACCCAAATGGTGTACTTAGAAGATCCGTTTGGTAACTTGTTTGAACTTTACTCGCACACCTATGAAGAAACTTATTCTACTGATTACGAGTAATTTTTTAAGCTTCTCTGCGCAACATGAAAAAGTTACCAAAAGGTAGCTTTTTTATGTCTGGCGGTAAATTTTCTAGGCTACATTGGAGTATTTCAGGATTAGAAACTCCGTTCACATTAACCCATCAAACAAGTGGTAAAGCTTAATTAAGGTAATGCTTAGCTTCTCATCGCATATAAACCGAAAACTAACATGGCCAACGAAAGCTAGCCTGACTCTGATACGCAGGATGCCTTGAAGCACAGGGTCAATGATGTTTCCGATATCATAACGACATTTCCAATATCCATATAGGTCAGATGTGCGAGAAAGGCCTGTCCGGCTCATGCATTCTATTGTAAAGAGTCTTCAACGTCCTTAAATTCACAGTTGAATTTGTCCATTTCTAAGTCAAGCAAACTAACTCGTTTATGTGCAATTCTGAGTTTGATGGCTGACACATTTATGTCCCTAAACGTGTTTGGACTATGGCCTGCTATCACTATCGCCGTGGCGCTTCACCCACACCAGACTAAGAGGAAGCCCACAGTTGTCCTAAATACTTGCGTAGACGTGACACACTCATGCCTAAAACAAGTGACTAATTATTATAAACATCTTAAATCGGCCTAATGAATAAACACCGAGCGCATAAGCATTTGTCTTATTAATAGTGGCTAAAATTAATTAACCACTTTAATCAAAACAGCTTAGCAAATAGCAGTTAGCATAGACTGGCCTAAGTCATAAAAAACATTAGCACCTTCTTCAATTCCTTTTGATTTAAGATGGTCGGCAAAACCAAGTCGTGCAGTCATTGCTAACCAAAAGATTGTGCTCAGTAAGCCGACAATACGCCACGGTGTTGACTTGGCCCACTTAAGTGCAAAAGTAATAGAGAGCACATACAGTACGAAACCACCTAATTTAGATGAAGCCCAACCATTCACAAAGGGGTACAGGTTAAGTGGATTTGCTACAACCAGATAAATAAAGGTGCAGATAAAGAGAGTATATAAAACATGCGGCCCGATTTTTAGTAATTTATGATTGACCTTGTCAGACCCTTTCATCGTTAACACAAAGTTAATCATAAAAAATATAAACGTAATCGCAATTATTGTTAGATGAGTGTGCTTAACTATCATGTACATATTGTTGTTTCCTAAAAGTAATTTTCATTTAAGACTTATACCGCCTCTAATTTAAAGCAAACCTTGTAACAAACAAGCGTTAGTAAGGTAGCGACTTTTTAAGCATCTTTACCTTTTTAATTAAAATTAATGCCATATGATTACGCAAAATACTGAACTTAAGATTAATCAGGTTGACTTGTCCTAATCAACATACCATGAGTATCGAATATGTGTATGTTTAGAATAGAATTTCTTTCATAAATGTTAGTTGTTTTTATCTATATTACTATGTTCTCAATTACTTATTGAGTAGAGTAGAGTTGATTTGATGTCGTATTCTGAACGATAGATAAAAGTCTAATGCGATTGTTTGAGTGTAGTAATCATCATCGCAATCACAACTAATTTAAAATGGAAAATCATCATGGCATTTAATGATTTATTTAGACTCAGTTCCCACGCTGTTATCACCAATGACGATGGGCAAGTGCTGTTGTTAAAAGCCAATTATGCTGACAAACATTGGGGCTTGCCGGGTGGTGGACTTGACCCTAATGAAACGATTCATCAGGCATTACAGCGAGAATGTTTAGAGGAGTTGGGTTGTGAGGTTGATGTGCAATATCTGTCTGGAGTGTATTTTCACAGTGCATATCAGTCGCAAGCGTTTATCTTTCGTTGTCAGTTACCGCAATGCGCGCAAATACAGCTTAGTGATGAACACAGCGAATATGCTTACGTTGCTGTTGCTGAATTATCGACGATTCAGCAACAGCGGGTGAACGAGTGTTTATCGTTCAGTGGTGTGGTTCGCAGCGCAGCTTTCTAACGCGGCGTTATGCCATGTGGTTAGCATTTGCATGACATCCACAGAGTCACTGAGCTGTACTAAGGGTCTTGGTACTGTGTATTGCTTAGTGTCTAATGCGTTAAGCACTGCTTCTACTTGATAGTAAAAACCATTGCCTTTGGCTTCAACGTCTACTACTTCAACATCTTGTTCATATAACCTAACGGTAAAATGATTACCCTGAGATTCTGGTAACCAAGGGTTTGAGGTGAACTCAATACATCCTAAGCTGCCCAAGATAGTAAAGCCTGCGTGCAGACCATAGTCTTCAGCGGTGTGAAGATGACATTGCACGCCATTGCTGTAACTGACGATGGCAGTCGATTCGCAAATATTACCGTCTTGACCACGTCTTCCGGTCGCTTCTATGTGGTATTGCTGGCTCAGCTCGGTGCCAAATTGTTGCTGCATCACTAGCTGCATTAATGATGCAGGGTAACAACCTAGGTTAAATAATGCCCCAAGGCTGGCAGGGTTAACAAACTGGCTAATGGCAGCGCAATATTGGCCGCGGATACTTTTAACTTCACCTATTACACCACTTGCTAGCGTTTTGCTTAGCTGTTGCATAAATGGGTGAGCTAAATACATTAAGCCTTCAAGGAAAAACACCTTGTTTTGAGCTACTGCCGCAAGACTTTCGATGGTTTTTGGCATATCTACGGACAGTGATTTTTCACATAAAATCGCTTTGCCAGCATCAGCAGCTTTTACCACGTATTCATGATGTAAGTGATTTGGCAGGGCAATGTATATAACATCGACTTCAGGGTTGTTGATTAACGCATCAAAATCAGTAAATTGATGTGGAATTTGATACTGATTCGCAAACTCTGCCAATGTTGTGGTGTTGCGCCCTGCAACGCCATAAATTGTACTTTGACCTTGTGCTTTAATCGCATCGGCCATTACACCAGAGATAAAACTGGTGCCTAATATTGCCCACTTAATTGATCCAGACATTCATTATCCCTCAGTGGTTAATAGTTGATAGTCAAACGCTTGCTGTAGATCGGTTAATGCCGATTTGATAAATGCTTGGGTATGATCGGCTGCAAAGTGGGCATCAAACGCAGCTTGGTCATCATAACGTTCCCAAAAAACAAACTGTTTAGGGTTGGTTTTATTTTGCAGCGCCATTGCAAGCGAACAGCCTGGTTCGCTATTCATATCCACACAAAATTGACGGACAGCTGCGATTCCCTGTGCTAATGGCACTTGGTCTTTAATGTGAATTTCGGCGGTGATGGACACGCCTTGTTGATCCAGTTTGTTATCCATATCGACCCCTTAATAATAATGGGTCATCGTAAACCAGTTCGGCGCAAGGCAAAATGGTTTGATGGTGTTTACAGAAAACACCATAGGTTTATAATTAACACTGGTTTGATGCAGGATTAGGGATATTCAGTGGATAAATTAACCGCGATGCAGGTGTTTAGTCATGTGGCTGAGCAGGGCAACTATGGCACAGCTGCGCATAAATTTAATATCAGCCGGACTATGGTCAGTAAACACATTAATCAGTTAGAGGCCTACCTTGGAATTAAGCTGATTAACCGTACCACCCGCCAGCAAGAACTCACTGAGTCTGGGTTAGTGTATTATCAAGAATGCAAAACGATTTTAGCGTCTATTACAGAAGCTGAAAATACCTTACAGACGATGACAGGCACGCCGCGAGGTAGTATTAGAATTAATGCGCCTGTCAGCTTTGGTAATACCGTGTTAGCACCGATAGTGAATCAATTTTTACTGCAATATCCTCAAATTGATGTGGAATTACGCCTTGATAATCATCTCATCGATCCTATTCACAATAATGTGGATTTAGTGGTGAGAATAGGTGCGTTGGATGATTCGGCGTTAATTGGACGCCATATTATGAATTATGAAATGCAATTTTGTGCGTCATCGCAGTACTTAGCACAACATCCAGTAATACAATCGCGTGACGATTTACGCCACCATCAGTGTCTGGGCTTCAGCTATTCTACCAATGGGTCATTGTCTATTGCACATCAACAAATTTTTGGTAAACGTCATTTCAGATTATTATCAAACAGCGGTGTGGTACTCACCCGGGCAGCCATTGATGGCTTAGGGGTTATTTTACAACCGACTATTGTCGTGAGTGAGGCGATAGCTGCGGGCTTACTGGTGAATATTGATTGTTTAATCCCGCCAGAAGCCATGCCAATTCACTTACTGTATAAAGACAAAAACCTGCCGCTTAAAACCAGAGCATTAATTGATTTTATTGTGGAGCAATTAGCCTAACGGTTGGTATCTAATGGCTGCTTTAATGGCATTATTAATCGTATTAATATTGTTTATAAGATCGAACAAAAATATGTTTGATGTTGCCTGTTTGTTAGACAAAAAGTACATCAGAGGCTAATCTAATATCAAACAATTCGATTGAGTATTTACTATTCGCTTCTTAATGATCTTTTTATTCTTTTATAGTTTTCACGTTACAAGTAAACCTATTGAATTATCAGATGTTGTTGAAGAGTTATTCATTAACGAACACGTCAGTATTCTGCAGGTTGCGAGTGATGATGTTTCGTTTGAGAATGCGTTTATCCAATACCAGCAAGGACAGTTTGCTCCAAATATTGACGGAAAAGTCAGTTTTGGTTTTACTCATGATGTACTTTGGGTGTCTGCGTTGATTAATAATTCAACAAGAAAACCACTAAAAAA
Source organism: Shewanella sp. TB7-MNA-CIBAN-0143 (assembly GCF_040310065.1). Lineage (NCBI taxonomy): Bacteria > Pseudomonadati > Pseudomonadota > Gammaproteobacteria > Alteromonadales > Shewanellaceae > Shewanella > Shewanella sp. TB7-MNA-CIBAN-0143. Next base: position 85,159 of record NZ_JBEOPL010000004.1, on the reverse strand, counting down.
GTTTTTTTATCTCGACTCTGCTTGGTTAGATCACGCAGATTTCTATTTTATTCGACAGAGTCAGGTAATAGAAAAAGCATTTACGGGTGACGCCATCCCCTTTAGCCTGCGAACAAATCAAACTCGAATGGTAGCTCAACCGCATGTATTTAAACCCGGTATAACTCAGGTGTTAATGCGGTTTGAGTCAAAAGACCCTTTGTTGATCCCACTGTATTTAACGACCGAAGAAATCATTCAAAGTAATTTAGAAGTGACGAATTATTTTTATGGTTTTTTATACGGCGCTTTTTTTATCTTATTCGTTTATAACATTGTGCTTTCTGTAAGCTTAAAAGACAGTAGCTATATATATTATTCTTTGTATTTATTGTCATTTTTAAGTTTAAATATCGCTTACACGGGCCATGGTTTTAAAGTTATCTGGCCAGAAAATTTGTTTGTGCAGCGCTGGGCAATGATACTTTTTTTATATTGTTACATCATTTTCGGTATCGCGTTTTGCTTTGAGTTCCTTAAATTAAAAGTCTATTTACCTAACGTATATCGTTTTAATAAAACGATATACGCCTGTCTGGTGTTGTTAGTTGTGTCGCTGTTTATATACGCAGATCAATTACTCGCCGTTAATGTTGGTGTGGCATTGACTTCATTATTAGTCGTTATTTTTATTAGCTTAGGTTTTTTAGCCTTAAGAAATGGCCATGCAATGGTCAAATTTTTTATCCCTGCGGTATTTTTAGGTGCGGGTGGTGCAGCCCTTTCTGCCGCAACAACTTGGGGTGCTATTCCGTATAACACGATGTTATTTCACAGTATTGAAGTAGGCATGCTGATTGAAATGTTTATTTTAGCCTTGGCGTTAGCGTTTAATTTAAAACAAGTTGATAAAGCGCGGATTACAGCCGAAGTCATCGCGCAAGTAGATCATTTAACCGGGTTATATAATCGTCGTGCTTTTATTGTCAATGCCAGTCCTCTGTGGGATCTTGGCATGAGAGAACAAAAAACATTTTCAATGATCCTGTTAGATATCGATTGGTTTAAAACAATAAACGATGATTATGGTCATGCTGTAGGTGATGCCACCCTTAAAAGTATTGCTGATACACTAAAGCAACATATTAGAAATAGTGACGTGTTAGCGCGTTGGGGTGGAGAAGAGTTTATTATTTTTTTACCTAATACCGACAAATTAGCGGCTATTCAACTGGCTAATTTTATTCGTAAAAAAATTGAAAAAATGGTTGTGTTACATGATGGCTGTTCGTTATCAATAACCGCAAGCTTTGGTGTTGCAGAGTGTAATAATCAAATGACAAAATTAGAAGACCTCACCAAAATTGCCGATATAGCATTATACAGAGCTAAAAATAGTGGACGTAATATTGTCTGTGAAATACCGGAAAATTTAACAAGCATAGATCGAGTTGTAGGGCAAAGTCAGCCAATCAGTTAGGTTGCGGTTAGGCTCACTGATCATGAAGTCTGTTCCGCTTCATCATGCTAAAATGCCCCGCTGTAGTATATTGATATTATTTTTTAATCATCCCCTTAAGTACAATATTGTCATAAGTGACAAAACCTAAAATCTCACCCGCTTCAATCACCGGCGCTTTATTGATATTAAAACGTTCAAAAAGTCGAGCCGTGTAGCGTACGTCCATATCAGCAGACAATGAGAGCACTGGCTTTATCATGATTTCGTAAATGTTGGTACGCTCTGGTGACTTGTCTTTGGCTAACACTTTGCGGGCGATATCGCTCATGAGTACCATGCCGAATTCGTCATGCTCATTGCGTTTATTTACCACTAATATATTCACGTTATTGCTAATGGCTTCTTGGATCGCTTCGGCCACTGTGTGCATACCATCAACCATGACGTACTGGTTATTCATGACGTCGCGGTTACGTATAGGGGTTGTGCTACTCATATTTGATCCTCAATGTCTTTACTCAACTTTTGAACCTGATGGGCCACACCAACGGCATCCTCAACATCAATTTGTATCGCAATACCTTTGCCTGAATTAGTGTCAAATTCACCTACATTTGAAATGGTTTCGAGAATGTTGCGGCTCATGTGTTCTTCTACCAACCATAAAATCACATCACGCTGAACATCTAAGGTAAGCCCCATAAAGGTTTTCTTTTTTTCTAAGCCTTCACCGCGAGCATGATTAATTACCGTGGCACCCGTTGCACCTGCAACACGCGCTGCATCAAGTACCTTATCGGTACAGTCATCGTCGACAAAGGCGACAATTAATTTAAAGCGCATAGGTTACTCCTTAGTGGCTTTTCGTTTGGATAAATAGTCAACCGCTTGGGCGTACCCCATTACAGTGATCATCGGAAATAAACTGGCAAAGGCAATCAAGCCAAAGCCATCAATTAATGGATTACGGCCTTCAACATTGGTGGCCAGTCCAAGTCCTAATGCCGCGACTAATGGAACCGTTACCGTTGAGGTGGTTACGCCACCAGAGTCATAAGCTAAAGGGACAATCATTTTGGGGGCATAAAAGGTTTGAATGACCACCACAACATAGCCGGCCATAATGTAATAGTGAATGGGATCACCAACCACAATACGAAAACAGCCTAACGTAATCCCAATCGCCACGCCAAATGCCACTGACATTCGCAGACCTTGAATGCCAATGGTGCCACCAGAGACTTGGTTGGCTTTGATGGCCACTGCGATTAATGACGGTTCTGCGATGGTGGTGCTAAAACCGATTGCGGCGGCAAACACATAAACCCAAAAGTAGTCTTGCCAAATATACGGCTCATTGCCACCATCAGGGTGTAAAAACTCGCTGGTGGTCAATTGATTGGCCATGCTCTCACCGATAGGGAATAGCGCCAATTGTAAGCCCACGAGAAAGAAGGTGAGGCCGATAATCACATAAAAAAATCCAAGCAATACTTTACGCCATTGGTTTATTGGGCGTTTAAGCACGCCCAGCTGAAAGCCAAATAGAATTATCGCAATAGGTATGACATCACGAGCAGTCAGTAATAAAGTGCTAATCAGTTCATTTAGCAAAACCACTCCTCATTTTATTGGCGATAGCGATCACTGCAAAAACACCATGCCGTATAGCAATACAAAAATCATTGGACTAAGACTGGCAAAAGCAATTAATCCAAAGCCATCTACCATTGGATTACGACCTTTAATGACGCTTGCCAGGCCGACCCCTAGTGCAGTGACTAAAGGCACAGTAATGGTCGATGTGGTGACGCCACCAGAATCATAAGCGATACCAATAATGTTGGCTGGTGCAAAGCTGGTGAGGATCATCACCAACACGTAACCGCCAATAATGAGGTAATGGATTGGCCATCCCTTAAGAATACGAATGACCCCAAGTAAAATGGCCAGACCAACCGAGACAGCGACGGTTAATCGTAAGCCCATCGCATAAGAACTCATGGCTTGTTGGTTTGACTCTATCGCACCAGCATTCGCGGCAACCTGCGCTGCTTCGTTTGCAACAGCCGTAAGAGCAGGTTCTGCTAATGTGGTGCCAAAACCTAACGAGAATGAGAAAATAACTAACCAAAATACACTGCCTTTTCGTGCTAATGCTTCAGCCAGTGATTCGCCAATCGGAAATAAACCCATTTCCAAACCAAATACAAAAAAGGTCAGTCCCAATACAATAAACACCACACCCACAAGAATAGATCCAAGTTGTGCAGGCGCTTGATGAAGCACAAATATTTCAAAAAAACTGACCACTAAAATAATAGGAATAAGGTCTTTGAAGCTGCTTAACATCGCTTGGAGCAATTTGATGATGGCTGACATCTTGGCTCCTGTAATGGTTTCGCTGACATAAATAGCCAGCAACTAAATTAGTGTGCCTATGGAACAATATTTCACAACATATTGTTTACAATTATTTACAGTAAGTTGACGTAGGTCATAAAAATGGGTAAAAGTGGAGGGCTGTTTATTAAAATATTACTCGACCAGTATTTTGCGAAGTGCGAGAAAAGGTTAAGGATAAAATCAAAAAGGATTTAGAACGTTATGAAGACACTTTTACGCTTATCGATAGCAGCGGCTTTTATGAGCCAATTTGCTTATGCTGAACCAGCAAATACAGAAGCTTTTTCACACGCTTACCAGCAATACAATGTTTCTGTTGAAAACCACAACAACCAAGATACGCTGAAATATGCGCAGCAAGCCTATGAGTTAGGTCAAATTAAATTCGGTCAAGACAGCTTTGATAGCGCTAAGTTAGCCATTAATTATGCAAATGCGGTAATGGTTGAACCTAAGAAAAAGAATCAAGGCCGTGTTATTGAAGATGAAGCGACGCTTAAAGCGCATCAATTATTTACTTCTGCATTAGCTGTATACCGTGAAAACGTGACCGATAATGGTATCGAGTTAATCGATCCTTTGATTGGGTTAGCTGAATCGACAACAGATGATAAATACGCGAAAACGTTATTATTTGAAGCAATAGAGATTGCAGAAAAAGCTGACAATGAGTTAACGGTTGCCGAAGTAAAACTCATTACGTTTCATCGCTTATCGCATACCGAGTATTATACCCGCACAGTGAGAACTTTGGCGTTTGACGCTTACGATATTTATACCAGTAAGTTACCAGAAGATGCCATTAAACGAGTTGATGCTACTTACCTCGTTGCTGCGTTATATGATTCCATGGGTAAGCCAAGTCAAGCAATTACAAATTTAGTTGAAGTTATCAAACAATATCAGGCATTACCTTATAGTCATCCTTATGAACTTCGTGCGCATGCCTTGTTAGTGAAACTGTATGAGCAAAAAGGCCTAGGAGATAAAGCCACTGAGCATTGTATTGCGATTGGTAAAATGACGCCATGGAATGACCAACAAGAACAAACCCCGTTATTTAGAAAACCACCAAAATACCCGCAATCATATGCCCAAAGAAGAAAATCTGGTTGGGTGCAAGTTGAGTTTACAGTTGATGAAAATGGTTTTGTTAAATCACCTGAGATCATTGACTCTAAAGGTGGCACCCAGTTTGAAAAAGAATCGATAGAAGCGCTTAGTCAATGGCGTTATGCGCCTAAATTTGTTGATGGTAAGCCAACAGAAGCAAAATCTACCGTTCAGCTTGATTTCACCATAGGTTAATACCTAAGCCAGCTTGTGTTATACCAATCTCATTGGTTATGTTTAACTTAAGTTAACCAATACAAGCTGAGCATGCCAACACACACAACAACGAAGCTAGTTTCGATTAGGAACTGGCTTTTTTGTAGCTGTTTTTTACCTTGATTTAAAATAGTCACCAATTGGTTTTGTTTGTAAATACGGCAAGAGACTAATTCTGTTTGTGGATCGACTATTAATTGAAAACGACACTTTTTGCCATTATTAAGCAGTACATCATGCATGCTTTGTAAACCAAAGTTGAACTTGCGTGACACCACTTTGCCATTAATAAATACTCGTTCTAGTCCGCACCAATTACTCGCTTGCAACTCAATGTTGTCTTGATTGAGGTGGTATGTAAACTTAATCATAATGCTGTCCTTATCACATGATAGCCACGAGCCCTGTGTCTAATAAAAGCAGAGTAATGTGACATTTTCCAGCATATAAATATGAACAATTTACGAAATGAAGCTATCTAGTTGGCAAGCTTAGTAATATTTATTTTTTGGAAGAGCTATTGCCAAAATATGATTTTTCGGCATTTAAATATTAGCGGTTGATGATAAATGAAGCAGGGTTGTATTGTCGGAATATACGGATAATATACGGAACTTATACATGAGTATTCGATCAAAAGAACAGATCAAAAGAACAGTTCAAAAATACAGTAGTAACAGGCAGACTATTTTTTGTTAACGATTAAATAGATGAAAAGCAGACCATTTACTTCACGTAATAGGCCTTCAATAGATCTTTCCAAGTAATAATGCCCACGATGGTGTTGTTGTCTAATACCGGTAAACACCCTATATCGTGGTCTAAAATAAGTCTGGTTGCTTGGTTGATATCGCAATGAGGAGCAATAGTGAATGGATTGTGAGTCATGACTTGATGAACCCTTTTATGCAGGGTTTCAGTGTCTCTAATTAATTCAGCAGCGGTACCGATATTAGGACTGAGTGCCCGTAGAAAGTCCCGATGAGACAATATGCCGCTCAATTGCTCGTTATCAACCACGAGTAGATGATGAAAGCTGACATTGTCAAAAATTTCTTTGGCCAGTGTCAGCCGGTCATCCATCTCTATGGTAACCACTCGCGTAGTCATGATGTCCGCGACACAGAGATGTTTAGTCGGGTTATCAGGTAATGTCTCTGTCAACAATTCAGTAGCAGTTGTCATAAGCGATTCTCCACGTATTTATTCTTTTATATCAGATAAATATCAGTGTAACAATCATTTAACGGCCAATGACAACGACTTACTCACGTTATAAGCTTGTATCTGGTCAAGATGCAATTTTGTTTTCAGGTAAATGACCAGCCAAGTATTTTTGATATTTTATCGGCTTTAACTGATGAATATCGACTAACACTAAACCATCGATACAGTCACCAAACTCTGCATCAATACCAAAGTCGAGAAACTGTACGCCATTGTTGTCGCACAATTCGCCATATTGCTTAAATAACGTCGGTACTGATACACCCATATTCGATAGCGTCCGTTTGAGTATTTTAAAGTTCTCAGCATAGTCATCGCCATTAAATAACTGATGCAATTGATGCTGACGTTCGTCGGTGAATTGATATGAATTAAATGAAGTCGCTAAAACGTGTTTGGTGGCAAAATGATGTTGGTAAAAAAATACCAGCATCTCTTTGGCGGGGACAGGTAGACTATCGCTTAGCGACACAGGCCCAAAGAGGTAACGATACTGTGGGTTTTTAATTAAAAATGCACCAATACCTTGCCACAAATATTCTAAACTACGGCGGCCCCAATATTTAGGTTGCACAAAGCTGCGGCCAAGTTCGAGTCCTTGGTCAAAATAGGGAGCAAACGCATCGTGGTATTCAAATAGTGATTGGCTATACAGCGCATTTTCACCAATGGATTCGTGGAGCATTTTGGCACTGGCAAAACGATAGGCACCCACAATCTCTAATTCGTCTTTATCCCATAACACTAAATGAAAATAGTGATTATCATATTTATCGGTATCGCGACGTTTACCGGTACCTTCGCCCACGGCTCTGAAGGCGATTTCACGAAGCCGGCCAATCTCACGCATAATAGGACTGCTGTGAGTATGCTTGTATAAATAGATTTGTTTATTGTCTTGGGTTTTACCGAGCAATTCGCATTGTTGTAATGCTTGTTGTAGCTCACTGCGTTTTTCAGGATGAGCAATGGCATTTTGGGTAATGAATAACGGACTGCGATTTTTACCAATGCGATATAAATGATTTTTAAGCAGATTCACTTTAGTTTTAAGCGGAAAGTCTTGAGTGCTGACAACTTCTTTTGCTATTAATTGGCCAATCCGCACTGGCATCACATGATCCATTTGTTTAAACATTTCTTTGACCAGCAATAACGTCGCTAATGGTTTGTAAATCATTGAAGCACCATAAAATGTAGCGGAGTTCTTTGCATCAACATACATAGGTAAAAGCGGCGCATTACAGGCGCGAGCCATTTTTAAAAATCCGCTGTGCCAATGTAAGTCAGTGACACCCGTAGGGCGTAAACGCGATACTTCACCTGAGGGGAAAATCAATACCGCACCTTCATTTTTGAGGTGATGATGAATTTCATTTAAGTGCTGTTTCGGTGTTCCACCAGTCATGTTACGTACTGGCAATAAAATGGAATGAAGCGGTTTAATGGCCATTAGTAATTCATTGGCAACGACCTTGATGTCTGGTCTCACCTGACTAATCAGTTTGATTAATGCCAGCGCATCAAGTGAACCGATAGGGTGATTGGCGTAGATCACCACTCGACCTTCAATGGGAATATTTTCAATTTCGTTATTGGGGACGCTGTAACTGAAATTCAAACAGGCAAGAATTTGTTCAACAAAATCGACCCCGGATAAATGCGCATGTTCGTTGGCAATGTCATTACACTGCTTTTCATGAAGCAAGTAACGCAACATGGCTTTAGTCGGCACGGCTAACCAAGGCTTGTTATGCACATTTGGCAGGTTTTTTTCGACCATATTATCAACAGTAAATATCATATTTTAGCCTTATTTATGCAACGTGCTGTTTTTGGGGCGTGATGATTGATGTAGCCTCTGAACTGCCAAAATCAATCGTGTTTACTGCTGTAGCTTGCAACGTTTGTTCATCCCACTTAAGCAACTGCACATCTCCAGATTCTGTCTCTGCTATGAGAGTACAATTTTCAACCCAATCACCATCATTTGCGTAAGTGATGATGTGGTTATTAATCGTATGCTGTGATAATTCTGGCTGATGAATATGGCCACATATCACCATGTCGACTTGTTTTTTAATGGCATAGCGCAGTACGGCATCTCGGTATTGGTTAATGGCTTGCTGAGCTTTGTTGACGCGGAGTTTTATGTAGCTGGCTAGTGACCAATATGGATATCCTAGGCGGCTTCTTACTCTGTGTAACTGACGATTTAGCCACAACAACACATCATATAAATGGTCGCCTAATTTTGCGTAGGTACGACTAACACATACTTGTGAGTCAAATTGATCGCCATGAAGTATTAAAAAACGTTTACCACTCAGAGACTGATGAATATGCTGTTTAACGAGGGTAATACCTCTGAAATGACTGTCGGCATAATCTTTGAAAGCCTCATCATGATTACCTGGTATGTAAATAACTTGGGTGCCACTACTGGCCAGTTCGAGGATTTTTTGTATCACTTTATTGTGGCTGTCGGGCCAATAAACACGTTTTTTCAGTGCCCAGATATCGACAATGTCACCGACTAAATACAAGTATTGGCATTGGCTATGATTGAGGAAATGTAATAAAAAGTCTGCTTTACAATCAATGCTGCCTAGATGAACATCCGATATCCACAACGCATGAAAATGCTGAATTTTGTCACTATGCGTTAAGTGAGATAAAGGTTGCCGTTGTTGATTGCTTTTTTTGCTGTGTGAGATCATCCGTCATTCACCCTAATACACAGATTGCGTCAGTGTTGATGTAGAGTAGGGCAGTTATTTGACGCTAAGGTGAACGATTTGTTGCAACTTGATGAACCCGTCACCAGCAATATCTGGAGGGAGGAGTAATAAAAAAGGAAATGCACAGGCATTTCCTTTTAGCTTTTTTTATAAAGTTATGTTTATAAATTGATTTTTATAAATGCATGTTTATAAAGTTATATTAAGGGATTCAAAAGCCTTAATATCAAGCTGATTAACTATCTTGCGGCATCAATAATTGCTTTAGCCATTTCATCGGCTACAGAACCGGTAGTGCGGTTCTCGCTATCAGCACGTTCAAAAATAGTCAGCAGGGTATTGTAAATCTGCTCAACCTTGGCGGTAGAGGCTGCAGCGTCATAGTTTTTCTCAAATGACACATTGATAATTCCGCCAGCATTAATCACGTAATCTGGCGCGTACAGAATACCCATTTGCTTGAGTTTTTCACCGTGGCGAACTTCAGCTAACTGGTTATTGGCACAACCGGCAACAATGGTCGCTTTTAGTAATGGTAAGGTTGTGTCGTTAAGTGTTGCACCTAATGCACAAGGCGCATAGACATCAACATCCTGGGTATAGATATCTTGTGGAGCAACAACTGTTGCACCAAATTCGGTTGCAACACGGTCAAGCGAGGCTTGATGAATGTCGGTAACAATCAGTTCAGCGCCTGCATCATGTAAATGCTTACACAAGTAATAACCAACGTGTCCCACGCCTTGCACAGAGACTTTAATCCCCTTTAGGCTATCAATGCCGCGTTGATGTTTTACGGCGGCTTTAATGCCAAGGTACGTGCCTAACGCGGTAAGTGGCGATGGATCGCCTGATTTACCTTCAAGTCCAGCAACAAATTCAGTTTCACGACTGGCTATCATGATGTCTGATGTCGATACGCCAACGTCTTCTGCAGAATAATATTTGCCACCTAAACTGTTCACAAAGCGCCCAAATGCAAGGAATAACGCTTCGCGGTCGGTTGTTTTAGGATCGGCGATGATCACTGCTTTACCGCCACCCATGGTGAGACCGGCTAACGCATTTTTATAAGTCATTCCACGAGAAAGACGTAATACGTCTGTTAAGGCTTCATCATCCGATTGATAGTTCCACATACGACAACCACCTACGGCAGGGCCTAGGTTAGTGTTATGGACTGCAATTATGGCTTTTAAACCACTTTGTTTATCATGACAAAAGACCACTTGTTCGTGTTCATCGAACGAAACATGATTAAAAACTGCCACGTGACATCTCCGCTTGCTAGCTTGTTAAAGTAAAGTTCTCACACCTTCTGTTAATTGAGTACAAAAGGCGCAAACGACTGCTTGTTATATTTATTGCAGCACGATAGCATTTAGCGATACTCTCAACAAAGCATGATTTAGTTATTTTTGTCATTGATGTGGAAATTTAGCTTGCCACCTTACGTAAACGTAAAGTAACTTGTGTTGCATCAGTGTTTTTGAGATTGAATATCAGGTTGCATTTTTGTTCTAACCTGTAATATAACAATAAGATAGGAAGTATTATGACTGAAGAAGTAGCAGAGCCGGTTGCACAGCCAACACCAGAGCCTGAGGCATTAAGACAAGAGTGGGTTCGTACTCAATTTCAAAAGGCGAACCGTTTTTTGGCTGAGAAAGGGGTGATCCCAAGTAAAGTACTTGCTGACGAAAGCCGTTATCTTGCTCCTTATTTAGCCATTTGGAAGATGGAATCGAAGCAACCTAAAAAACAAACATTTTGGGTAATGTCTGGTGATTTACCTTCGGATTATGTTGATGTGAAAGTCGCGGCAACAGCTCGTGATGCGATTAGACATTTTTCAATGATGTGGCAACTTAAAGCAGAGAACTTGCACAAGTCGGGTGTAACCAAAGATCCTACTCAACTTAAGTTTGCACAATTATTGGTGTCGCGAGCAGAAAGCTTATATAAAATGAATCAAGATGAGAAACTGTGGGGGTAATGCCCTGAGCCACTAGTAACTTGACGTAATAAACATAAAAAAGGCACTCACAGTGCCTTTTTTATTATCTTGAGCTTGATAGAACATATCGATGAGCTCTTATTGATAGCCGCCATCAAGCTCAGTGACTTATATGCTAATGATTACTCGCAATCGTCTTCGGCTAAATAGAATAACCCTTGATTGAGTAATTCGGTTAGAACATCCATTGCCGCTGGGTTGGCTGTGAATAAACCGGCCTCTTCAGGCGTGATCCTGACCTGGTTAGCCAATAGTTGTAACATGTCATTTGTAACATTAGTAAAGGTGTACACTTCACCATTAATAAACAAACGCTGCTCATTATCATTTTCTAACTGCAATACTTTCAAACCACCAATGCGTTGAATTATCGCGCCTTGCTCAATCGCTTCCAATAACTCATCGGCCGTTAATGGCTCTTCGCCTTCACAGATATCAAGTTCGAAACGATTTTGACTCAGTAACTTACCTAGCATGGTTTGATAGCTGGCTGGATCTTGAGCCAATTGGGTCAATAAATCCATAATACCCTGCTGGTGTGATTGGCTAATCATCCCTGGTGTTGCTGGCTCATCCACAGAATTAAAACGTTTTTGGCCTTGGTTGCTGTCGATTAAACTATCAGCGAGTTCAGTTAATAGTTCTTGTTGGCTAGGCGCTCTAAAACCAATCGAATATGACAAGGCTAGCGATAGCGTTTCGCCGCAATGTGGGTATCCTGGTGGAATGTAGAGCACGTCGCCTTTTTGCAATACCACATCGATAATCGGTTCAAAGTCATCAACTAGCGGTGAGTTAGGGTTATCACCACGACGCTTATGTTGACCTTTGTCGCCCACTTTCCAACGACGTTCGCCATCGCCTTGAATGATAAACACATCGTAGTTATCGATATGCGGCCCAACACCACCACCTGGCGTGGCAAATGATGCCATTAAGTCATCAAAGCGCCAGTCTGGTAAAAATCGAAATGCTTCGACCAGAGGCTGAGAATCTGGATACCAATGGTTGACGGCTTGAACTAATAGCTGCCAGTTGTCTTCACCAAATTGGTCATAGTCTTCAAATGGACCTTGAACCACGTCCCAGTCATCACCTTTTGTGACCACAACGCGTGATGATATTTCTTCTTCACAGGCTAGGCCGGCAAGTTCATCTGCTGCGATAGGATCTTGAAAGTCGACAAAAGCCTGTTTGATTACAAGTGGTTTTTGCTGCCAATGCTGTTTAATAAAGGCTTGGGTATCAATATTTAATGTGTACATCATTGACCTCAGGTCGAGATAATTAACGAGTGGTAATACAATAAAAAAGCGGCCACATATGCGACCGCTAATGGTATGTATAAGCTTATAAGACTATTTTAGCTCATCAACAAAGGCTTCTGCGCGGCCAATGTAGTTTGCTGGGGTCATCTTTTTCAATTCAATTTTTACGTGTTCTGGTAATTCAAGACCATCGATGAATACTGCAAGTTGTGCAGCATCAATACGTTTGCCACGCGTCAGTTCTTTTAACTTCTCATACGGTTTTTCAATACCGTAACGACGCATTACGGTTTGTACTGGCTCTGCCAATACTTCCCAGTTTTTGTCTAATTCAGCTAAAAGTTGTGCTTCATTCACTTCTAACTTGCTAATGCCTTTCAAGGTTGCTTGATATGCAATTAACGAGTGAGCCATACCAACGCCTAAGTTACGTAACACGGTTGAGTCAGTTAGGTCACGTTGCCATCTTGAAACGGGTAATTTAGCGGCTAAATGTTGCATTAGCGCGTTAGCGATACCTAAGTTACCTTCCGAGTTTTCAAAATCAATTGGATTGACTTTGTGCGGCATCGTTGATGAACCAATTTCGCCTGCGATAGTGCGCTGCTTAAAGTGGCCTAGTGCAACATAACCCCAAATATCACGATCAAAATCGATTAGGATGGTGTTGAAACGAGCAATGGCATCGAACAATTCAGCAATGTAATCATGTGGCTCAATCTGAGTGGTATACGCGTTCCAATTAATGCCAAGGCTGGTGACAAAACGCTGTGACAACTCATGCCAGTTTACTTCTGGGTATGCAGAGATGTGTGCGTTGTAGTTACCGACTGCACCGTTAATTTTACCCATAATTTCAACAGCGTTGATTTGGTTTAATTGACGATCTAAACGTACCGCAACGTTAGCCATTTCTTTGCCTAACGTTGATGGCGATGCTGGTTGGCCGTGGGTGCGTGACATTAACGGCACGCTTTTATTGTCATGAGCTAATTTTTTGATCGCATCAATAATCTGCTGACAATGCGGCACTAGCACTTGTTCACGCGCTTCTTTTAACATTAAGCCATGAGATAAGTTGTTAATGTCTTCAGAGGTACAGGCAAAATGGACAAATTCATCAATGGCGACTAACTCGGCATTATTGGCAATTTGTTCTTTAATAAAGTACTCAACCGCTTTAACGTCGTGATTGGTGGTGCTTTCAATCGCTTTAACGCGCAGGGCGTCTTGTTCGCTAAAGTTGTCCTTGATGCTGTCTAGCACGGCAAGGGCGGTTTCGCTAAAAGGGGGAACTTCTTCAATCTCTGGGCAGCTAGATAATAGCTTTAACCAGTTGATTTCAACTTGAACACGGTACTTAGTAAGACCGAACTCGCTGAAAATCCCTCGTAATGAGGCGGTTTTACTACCATAACGACCGTCTACCGGAGAGATAGCAGTTAGTGCGGAAAGATCCATTTGAAGCTCCTTGATGAACTTTGTTGTAGGGTGATTCGATTAATTGTTATTTTGGCTTTGTTTTGCTGTATCAAATATGGCCTTACGGGCAAACACTAAATGGCGGCGTTTGCCACCTAATTGGCGCCATAATACCGCACTGCGCATTGCAGCAAGCAGTAACGCACGAATTTTGTTTTGCACCTGAGGCTGTTTTAAGCAATCGGGATTACCTGATATTTGTAATTTAGGGCCTAATTCACTGATGATATCACTGTAAATACTGGCAAAATTGGCAAGTACTTGTTCATCGGTAATCGCAAAATGTGCCAGTTGGCGATGCACTTGATTGATGCGCTCTGCCAGCATACCCAAACCATTGGGCGAGCGGGCAAGCTTACGTTCAAGCGCTAATACGCCAACTAAGTAACGAGTGGTTTCGACATCTTTGTTACTGCCATCGCCGAGCTGATTTTGAATCAGTTGGTAGCCATTATCTAAAATGGCTTTATCTTGATAGACCTCAACTGTCGATTCAGGCTCTGTGACTAAAATAGTATTAAGCGTAGCAGCTAAGGCGTCTTTGTCACTTTCGCCGTGGCGTGCTAAATACTGCACTTGGCCAATCGCTTGTAAAATACCCGCGAAGGCCATAGTGCGTTCAAACAAGATGTTGTCTGGAGTTTGGCTCACGGATTATCCTCGAATTAAAGTATCGATTATGCCGCCACCTAAACAGATGTCACCATCATAAAACACGGCTGATTGCCCAGGGGTCACTGCGGCAACCGCCTCATCAAACATCACGGTAATATTGTCTGCGTCATCATAGGTGAGGGTACATCCAACATCACGTTGACGATAACGGGTCTTTACCGTAATCGTGCTGTTATTGGCTGGACCTTTACGATCAACCCAATGGAGCTGATTGGCAGTCATACCTGTTGACATTAAACGAGGGTGATTGCCGCCTTGCGCCACAATAAGCACATTACGGACTAAATCTTTTTCGACCACATACCATGGGTCTTCATTGCTGTTTTTCAGTCCACCAATGCCAAGGCCTTTGCGTTGTCCAAGTGTGTGATACATCAACCCTTGATGTGTACCAATCACTTCACCTTCCGATGTTTCGATATCACCAGGTTGTGCTGGTAAATACGTTGCTAAGAAGTCAGTAAATTTACGTTCACCAATAAAGCATATGCCAGTGCTGTCTTTTTTGTCGTGAGTAATGAGTCCCAGTTTTTGGGCTATTTCGCGTACTTGATGTTTTTCAAGTTCACCGACAGGGAATAAGCTGCGGGCAACTTGTTCGTGGCTTAAGGTGTATAAGAAGTAACTTTGATCTTTATTGCCATCAACCCCACGGAGCATTTCAACGCTGCCATCGCTATTATCACGACGACGAACATAATGGCCCATGGCGATATAATCAGCATCTAAAATGTCGTCGGCAAATTCAAGAAATGCTTTAAATTTGATTTCTTTATTACACATGATATCGGGATTAGGCGTGCGGCCTGCTTTGTATTCTGCTAAGAAGTATTCGAATACGTTATCCCAGTATTCGGCAGCAAAATTGACGGTGTGCATTTTTATACCTAGCTTGTCGCAAACCGCTTGAGCATCTTTTAAATCATCTGCTGCAGCGCAATATTCATCAGTATCGTCTTCTTCCCAGTTCTTCATAAACAGACCTTCAACTTCGTAGCCTTGCTGCATTAACAAGTAAGCTGATACTGAAGAGTCCACACCGCCGGACATGCCGACAATGACTTTTTTTCCGTTTGAAGTAGGGCTGAGTGATGTCATAAATCCTAAAAACCTTGAAGAAAGATAATGTATATATTGTGCCGCAATGCCGATGTTTCAAGGCGATTGTGCTAGATTTTTGCTAGTCGTTAACTTGAATACTATCTAGTTGTGAATATCGCAGAGATTATAGTTGCACATATCGAAGAGATTAATTGGTAAACGGTCAATTAATACGGCATTTGTGCGGCGCGTATTCTATCACGCATTCGCTTAATGGGCTATCTTGAGGCACATACAAATAGCCTAATACAAGCCATTAAAAATAATCTACATTGAGCAACGATAACGGCGTGTGCTGTGCGGAATGGTTTTTATCCGTTTGTTGTAAAAAATCTTCAATACTTTTTAGCACTAATGGGCTACGAAGCTGGTTGCCAAGGGCGATGATGTCTGCAAGATTAAGCCAATGGGTAGCGGTAATGGCATTATCACCGGGTGTGGCGTGTTGTTGCTCGGCCAGCTCAATACAAAATGTATAACGAACAAAGGCTAAATCTGTAGCTGCCCGAAATTGATAGATCCCTACTAAGGCTTGTGGTGTCAGCTCAAGTCCCGTTTCTTCAACAATTTCACGAGCGCATGCTGCAATAATCGATTCATTGGCCTCTAAATGCCCCGCTGGTTGGTTAAATTTAACCGCACCGTTGATGCATTCTTCAACCAATAAAAATTTACCTTGGCAGTGGATCACGCAAGCTACAGTAGTATTAGGTTTATAGCGTTCAGTCATATTTCCCTCTTGTATAAAGCGTCTGCCAGCGATTACATTGCCGTGCTGATCACTTTGTATTCACCATTTGGTAAATCATCTAGACACCATTTGCCTATTTTATAACGGATTAATCTTAAGGTTGGGTGACCTACATGTGCGGTCATTCTTCTGACTTGGCGATTTCTACCTTCACAAATTTGCACTTCCAACCAGGTTGTTGGAATGGCTTTTCGCTCTCGCACCGGCGGGGTTCTTGGCCAAATATCAGGAGATGTCATTACGCAAACTTTAGCCGGTAATGTCATGCCGTCTTTTAATTCAACCCCATTACATAAGGCATTGATTGCCTCATCTGATGGTTCTCCTTCCACTTGAACCCAATAGGTTTTAAAGGTTTTTTGCGATGGCTGGGTAAGCTTTGCCTGCAATTGTCCGTCGTTGGTAAGCAATAGCAAACCTTCACTATCACGGTCTAAACGTCCTGCTGCGTAAACATCGGCTACTGGAATAAAGTCTTTTAATGTTTGTCGGCCTGCTTCATCGGTAAATTGGCACAACACGTCAAATGGCTTGTTAAATAATACGATGACGGGATTTTCAGGCCGTGGTTTTTGTGGCGGTCGCGATTTTGCCCTGCCACGATTGGCTGTCGCACTTGTTGCCTCTGAATTAACTGGTTTTGTAGACGCGCCAGTTCTGTAAGTAGATGTTTTTTTAAATTGACTGAATTTACCGATTTTTGACATAAAGGTATGGTTAACATCCTTTGCTAATACAAGTGAGTGAAAAGTGAACGAATATAAATCTATTTATGGTAGTTTACTGCGTATTCGCCCTTAGTGGAATTTGAAAATTACTAAGAATGATCTATGATGTCCGCCTAAAAATTGTGATCTGTACCTAATTTATCATTCTGAGATATCGGCTTTAACCGCTAAATCTCAGAGGTTTGAGAACAAAATATAATAATAAAGGGATAGGGGATTTCACATACTTGGCTTATAAAAAAGTGTGCCATGGTCGCTGACCACGGTTAACTTGTGCGAGTGTTATCCACCAAAGCCCGTCAAATGCTTACGCAATTTATTCTAATAAATTATAAATTTACAATAATGTAGGAAACAAAATGAAAGATAACACTCCAACGATCATATACACAGAAACCGACGAAGCACCGGCACTTGCCACGCTGTCTTTATTACCGATTATCCGCACTTTCACTAACGCTGCTGGCGTAAAAGTTGAAACGCGCGATATCTCTTTGTCAGGTCGTGTTATTGCTAACTTCCCTGAAAAGTTAACCGCAGAGCAAAAAATTGCTGATGCGCTAACCGAATTAGGCGAATTGGCTAATAAGCCAGAAGCTAACATCATTAAATTACCTAACGTTAGTGCATCAATTCCGCAGTTAAAAGCCTGTATTGCTGAACTTCAAGCAAAAGGTTATGACATTCCTAACTATCCTGATGAGCCTAAAAATGACGCAGAAGTTGAAGCTCAATCGCGTTATGATAAAATTAAAGGTAGCGCGGTAAACCCAGTATTACGTGAAGGTAACTCAGATCGTCGAGCACCAACGTCAGTGAAAAACTACGCCAAGAAAAACCCACATTCAATGGGTAAATGGGCCAGCGACTCTAAGTCTCACGTTGCTCATATGAACGAAGGCGACTTCTATGGCAGTGAGCAGTCTGTCACTCTAGCGGCAGCTGATAAAGTCAATATCGTGTTGACTCAACAAGACGGCAAAGACGTTGTATTGAAAAGCGGCTTAGCGTTATTAGCGGACGAAATTATTGACTCATCAGTGATGAGCAAAAAAGCGTTAGTGGATTTTTATGCTCGTGAAATCGAAGCGGCAAAATCTGAAGATGTTTTACTATCTTTACACCTTAAAGCGACCATGATGAAAGTGTCTGACCCAATATTATTTGGTCTTGCCGTTAAAGTGTTCTTTAAAGATGTGTTCGATAAGCACGGTAAATTATTTGCTGAGCTAGGCGTTGATGTAAACAATGGTTTTGGTGATGTTTATGCCAAAATTAGCACGTTACCAGAAGCTAAACGTAACGAAATTGAAGCAGATATTGCTGCTGTTTATGCTGCTCGTCCAGCACTTGCGATGGTTGATTCTGATAAAGGTATCACTAACTTACACGTACCTAGTGACATCATTATTGATGCATCAATGCCTGCAGCTATCCGTTCTTCGGGGAAAATGTGGGGTCCTGATGGCCAGTTACAAGACACCAAAGCAATGATCCCAGATCGTTGTTACGCTGGTGTTTATCAAGAAACGATTTCGTTCTGTAAAAAGCACGGTGCATTTGATCCAACAACTATGGGCAGCGTACCTAACGTGGGCTTAATGGCTCAAAAAGCAGAAGAATACGGCAGCCACGATAAAACCTTTGAAATTAAAGCTACTGGTACGGTTAATGTGATTAACCAAGCCGGTGATGTGTTAATGAGCCATGACGTTGAAGCTGGCGACATTTATCGCATGTGCCAAGTGAAAGATGCGCCAATTCGCGACTGGGTAAAACTAGCCGTCAAGCGTGCACGTTTAAGTAATACACCAGCGGTATTTTGGTTAGACAGTAACCGTGCTCACGATGCTGAGTTAATTAAGAAAGTGGCTCAATATCTAGCTGAGCAAGATACTGCTGGTTTAGACATTCAAATAATGACGCCAGAGGATGCAACTCGCTTTACGCTAGAGCGCATCATCAAAGGTGAAGACACTATTTCGGTAACGGGTAACGTGTTACGTGACTACTTAACCGATTTATTCCCAATTCTTGAACTGGGTACCAGTGCTAAAATGTTGTCTATCGTGCCGTTAATGAATGGCGGTGGCTTATTTGAAACAGGTGCCGGTGGTTCAGCGCCTAAGCACGTGCAACAAGTCGAAAAAGAAGGTCACTTACGTTGGGATTCATTAGGTGAGTTTTTAGCACTTGCTGCGTCTTTAGAGCATTTAAGCCAAACGACCAATAATCCTAAGGCACAAGTATTAGCAGACACCTTAGATGTGGCAATTGGTGTATTCCTTGATACCAATAAATCACCATCACGTCGTGTAGGTGAACTTGATAACCGCGGTAGTCACTTTTACCTAGCGATGTATTGGGCACAAGCATTAACTGAGCAAACGGCTGATGCAGAGCTTGCTGCACACTTTGCACCTCTAGCTAAGTCATTGGCTGCAAATGAAACGGTTATTCTTGCTGAATTGAACGGTGCACAAGGCCCAGCAGTTGATTTAGGTGGTTATTACCGTTTAGATGCAGCTAAAGCCGAGCAAGCAATGCGCCCTAGTGCAACATTAAACCAGTTTGTAATTGGTTAATCTGCACAAGAGCTCTCCTAACTAGGTGTGAGTTATTCTGTTAATGAATACATCTTCAGTTGAAGGTGTATTAAATTGATTGAGTTGATGTTTTTTTAGGCAATAAAAAAGACAGGGATTAAAATCCCTGTCTTTTTGTTTTATAGTCTCACCAATTAGATTGTTGGCGAGATGGCTGAAGCATGCATTCCTTTGGGGCCTTCTTCAACTTCGAAGCACACAGGTTGACCTGCTTTTAAGGTACGATAACCTTCCATTTCGATAGTTGAATAGTGCGCAAATACATCTTCGCCACCCTGATCAGGGCAAATAAACCCGAATCCTTTGGCGTTGTTGAACCATTTAACAGTTCCGTTTGCCATACTTCCACTTCCTTCTGTTGTCTACTTACCAGTAAGATAGTAAAACTTATTATCCAGCGGTCTAGTATTCGCCGCCTAACAAACAGAATGAAATTTGTACGAAAATATGTCAAGTAGTAATTAACAAAAAAACAACATTTAATTAATTTAACGATATCAAGTGGTCGGGAACCAAACGAGAGGCTAGAATTAAACAATGGCTAAATTAGGCAATGTAGAACATATTGAAGGAAAGGTTGAATCTGAACTACAACCACCCCATATGTATAAAGTGGTGCTAAACAATGATGATTACACCCCGATGGACTTTGTGGTAGAAGTA
Source organism: Shewanella sp. TB7-MNA-CIBAN-0143 (assembly GCF_040310065.1). Lineage (NCBI taxonomy): Bacteria > Pseudomonadati > Pseudomonadota > Gammaproteobacteria > Alteromonadales > Shewanellaceae > Shewanella > Shewanella sp. TB7-MNA-CIBAN-0143. The sequence goes on along the minus strand of NZ_JBEOPL010000004.1, from coordinate 64,724 downwards.
TTACAACGTTTTTTTGAGAAAAATGAACAGCAAGCTGTAGATATTATGTTAGCGATTCATAACCAAGGCAAAGGATTGTGTGGTGTATTTCCATTTGGGATTGCAGAAACAAAAGTTTTTCAAGTAAATCAGTTTGCAAGAGAAAACCAACATCCGTTACTGTGTACGTTAGAGAAAGTATAAAATCGATATCTCACAGTCTGTGGTTAAATTTAGGGGGTGCTTATGCTGAACAAAGACCTGGAAGTCACCTTGAACCTAGCGTTTCAGCAAGCTAGAGATTCACGTCATGAATACATGACGGTAGAACATTTATTATTAGCGCTGATTGATAATCCTTCTGCCTACGAAGCATTAATTGCTTGTGGGGCGGATGTTAATCGTTTACGAGAAGAAGTGGCTAATTTCATTCAACAAACCACGCCCATTATTGCAGAATCAACTGAAGAACGTGAAACACAACCCACTTTGGGATTCCAACGTGTTTTGCAACGAGCTGTATTCCATGTGCAATCGTCTGGTCGTAACGAAGTTTCTGGTGCCAATGTACTCGTCGCTATTTTTAGTGAACAAGAATCGCAAGCAGTGTATTTACTGCGTCGTTGTGATATTACCCGTTTAGATGTGGTTAATTTTATTTCTCATGGCATGTCAAAAGAAGATGATTCTGGCGAACCACAAGATCAAGAACGCATTGACGAACAATCTGAAAATCCAGAAGATCGCAGCATGTTGGCGCAGTTTGCTGCTAATTTAAATCAATTAGCCCAAGACGGCAGTATCGATCCATTAATTGGTCGTGATGCTGAAATTGAACGTGCTATTCAAACATTGTGTCGTCGCCGTAAGAATAACCCATTACTAGTGGGTGAAGCTGGGGTGGGGAAAACGGCTATTGCTGAAGGTTTAGCTTATCGTATTGTCAATAAGCAAGTGCCTGATGTTATGGCCAATGCAACGGTGTATTCGTTAGATTTAGGCTCATTATTAGCGGGCACTAAATACCGTGGTGATTTTGAAAAGCGTTTTAAAAGCTTATTAAAAGAACTCGCTGCTGATGAGCATGCCATTTTGTTTATTGATGAAATTCATACCATTATTGGTGCTGGTGCCGCTTCTGGCGGTGTGATGGATGCATCTAACTTACTTAAGCCATTATTATCGAGTGGTAAGTTACGTTGCATGGGCTCAACCACATTCCAAGAATATCAAAGCATTTTCGAGAAAGACCGTGCTTTAGCGCGTCGCTTCCAAAAGATTGATATTAATGAGCCTTCAGTTGCCGAAACCACCAAAATTTTGATGGGACTTAAATCTAAGTACGAAGAATACCATGGGGTGCGTTATACCCAAGCTGCCATCAGCAGTGCGGCTATTTTATCGGCCAAACACATAAACGATCGTCATTTACCTGATAAAGCGATTGATGTGATTGACGAAGCTGGTGCGCGCATGGTGATGATGCCGCAAAGCAAACGTAAGAAGACCATTGGTCAAGCGGAAATAGAGGCCATCATTGCTAAGTTGGCGCGTATTCCTGAGAAGTCGGTATCGTCGACTGACAAGGATATGTTACGTAACCTTGAACGTAACCTTAAGATGGTAGTATTTGGTCAAGACAAAGCGATTGAGAGCCTTAGTGCTGCTATACGCTTATCGCGCAGCGGTTTAGGTTCTGAGAAAAAGCCAGTAGGCAGCTTTATGTTTGCAGGCCCGACTGGGGTAGGTAAAACAGAAGTCACTAATCAATTAGCTAATTGTCTTAACCTTAAACTGATTCGCTTTGATATGTCTGAGTACATGGAACGTCATACCGTGTCACGTTTAATCGGGGCGCCTCCAGGTTATGTGGGTTATGACCAAGGTGGTATGTTAACCGATGCTGTGATTAAAAATCCGCATTGTGTGGTGCTACTTGATGAAATTGAAAAGGCGCATCCTGATGTATTCAACTTGTTACTGCAAGTGATGGATCACGGTACTTTGACCGACAATAATGGTCGCAAAGCAGATTTCAGAAATGTCACCTTAGTGATGACCACCAACGCTGGCGTACAAGAAACTATTCGTAAATCGATTGGTTTTAGACAGCAAGATCACACTCAAGATGCCTTAGCTGAAATCAATAAAGTCTTTTCACCTGAGTTCCGTAATCGCTTAGATTCAATTGTATGGTTTAATCATTTGGATATGACCGTTATCGCCAAAGTGGTTGATAAGTTCTTAGTTGAGCTTCAGGCACAGCTAGATGATAAGCGTGTCACGCTAGATGTTAGTGATGAAGCGCGAACCTTGCTTGCAGAGAAAGGTTATGACAAGTCGATGGGCGCACGCCCAATGTCACGTGTCGTCACTGAATTGATTAAACGTCCGTTAGCGGATGAGATTCTGTTTGGTGTGCTTGAAAGAGGTGGTATTGCGCATATTGACGTTAAAGAAGGTGAGATCAATATCGATTGCGAGTCGTTAGAAAAAGTCTCGTAGGAATCAATCCATATACTTGAAAATATGCCATTAAAAAAGATGACCCATGGGTCATCTTTTTTTATGTATGTTAATTGCGCCCAATACCGTTACTTATAAATAAGCCTTCAACTCAAAGCATTTCTTACTGTTCAATTCAATGGGTATTGATAGCAAAATGGGTATTCCCTTTTTAAATCAATAAACATAGTAGTGGATCGTATGAGGTGCTTCTGCAAAACGGATTACAACCATCGCGATGCCTGGTTGAATGCTCTGATAAAGGGATACCCATTACGTTGAACATTCGTCTTGTTTGATGCGTGTTGCTTTACGTTGAATACACTTTATTTATGCAGTTTGGTATAACAACAAAAAAACCGACAGGCAGTCGGTTTTTACATTGTTGAGGCTAGCGATTAACGTGCGCGGAAGACGATACGACCTTTTGATAGGTCATAAGGAGTCAACTGTACAGTGACTTTGTCACCCGTTAAAATACGGATGTAGTTTTTGCGCATTTTGCCAGAGATGTGGGCTATCACCACATGTCCATTTTCAAGCTCTACGCGGAACATTGTATTTGGCAAGGTCTCAAGGATAGTGCCCTGCATTTCAATGTTGTCTTCTTTCGCCATTAATTAGTTATCCCATTAGCCTTCAAATATGAAAAAATCGGGCGTATCATGCCCCAAAAACACTGAACTGTAAAGGGCGTTAACGAGAAAGAGCCGTAAGATTTTCACCAACTTGCCAACCGAGTGCTGTTAAAATTTGATACGGACGGTATTGACGTTTGTAGCTCATTTTCCGATTTTGATCAATTTGATAGCCTAAATATAAAAAACGTTTACCCAATGATTTTGCTAATTGGCATTGGATTAAAATCATCAGCGAACCTAATGAACGGTCGGCATAATCAGGATCAAAATAACTGTAAATTGCTGAGAAGCTGCTCATCATTTCATCGGTTACGGCTACCCCAATTAATCGCTCTTGATCAAACACCTCAATAAACATCGGCGGTAACCAATCTGATAATAAAAAATCATCATATTGGGTTGGCGATGCAGGAAACATTGGCCCATCGTTGTGACGTTCATTGATATAACGTTGATACAAATCATAGTGCTCTGGCCGTGAGGTATGAGTGACTTTCCAATGCAAATCTTGGTTGTTTTTTAAGGTTCTTTTTTGGCGTTTAGATAATATAAAATCATTAACATTCAATCTAATAGGCTGACAAGCTTGGCAGGAGGGACAACGAGGTTTGTAAATAGCATTGCCGTTACGACGAAAGCCCATCGTCAGCAGTTGTTCAAACAGCGCTGCGTCTATTTGCGGTTCTTGGATCACCAGCAATTGCTCTTTATTACCTTCAATATAATTGCAATCAAAAGGCTGGCTTATTCCAACGCTGACAGATTTAGAATTCAATAAACACCTCTTGTTTGTTCCACATTGACGCTGAAGTTGTACGATCTCTGTACTGATGAAGCACCGTTAAAAACTCGCTTCTAGGTAAGGCTTTAGCCCCAAGGCTAACTAAGTGAGGATTCATTACTTGCGCATCAATCAATTGAAAATCGTGTTTCACCAAGTGTTGATTCAGTATAGCAAAGGCTGCTTTTGATGCATTTGTTTGACGATGAAACATCGATTCACCGCAAAAAATACCGCCCACCGGAATACCATACAATCCGCCCACTAGCTGTTCGCCATCCCATACTTCAATAGAATGAGCACGCCCTTGGAGATGCAGCTCATAGTAGGCCATTTGTATTTCGGCCGAAATCCAAGTGCCATCTTGGGTGTTACGGGGCCCAGCACAACCGGCAACAACATCTAAAAATGCATGATTGATGGTAAAGCGCCATGAAGACTTTTTAAGAAATTTAATTAAGCTTTTACTGCCAAAAGGATGGCTTGGTGTGAACACCGCTCGAGGATCGGGAGACCACCACAAAATGGGGTCATTAGCGTTAAACCAAGGGAAAATACCTTGGTGATAGGCTTGTGCTAGGCGGTCTGGCCGTAAGTCTCCTCCGATGGCTAATAGACCATTCGGATCAGTAAGAGCTTGCTCTGGCGGCGGGAAGCCGATGGATTGATTTAAATAAGACAGTGAGTTCACAATTGAGTATATTATTTGTAATACCTTATCGTTAACTTAGCGGAAAATGGCCATGTTTAAAATCATAACTGTAAGTGTGAAGAGTTTTTTTGCAGTATTGCTGACTATTTGTTTGTTTTGTGGTCAAAGCCAAGCTGCTTACGAACGTAATCAAGCCGTTCCAGTTGAAAAAGTGTTATACGGCCACATTGAATCTGTGAAGCATGTGACAGAGAAACAGCTAGTAGAAGACAGTCGAAGCGGTTGGAAAACCTTTGGCGGTGCATTAATCGGTGGTGTCATCGGTCATCAATTTGGTGGCGGTTCAGGTAAAGATGTTGCCACTGTTTTGGGGGCGTTGATTGGCGGTGGCATTGGCAGTCAGCACGGTAACCAACAATATTATCTTGAAACTAAGTTAGTTGAACTAATGATAAAGCAAGAAGATGGTAGCCAAGTTATGGTGATCCAAGATGCGGATCCGGGTATGAGTTTTACTGCCGGAGATGAGGTTAGGGTGGTTTACTTAACCGGTTATGTCAGGGTCGACCTAGCGATGTAAATATTCTCGATGTATTTATTCTCGATGTAATTATTCTCGATGTAATTATTCGCAATGTGAAAATGCAACTAAAACAAAAGGAGCCTAGGCTCCTTTTGTTTACACACTGTGGTCAATATTTGCTAACAATACTGTTTGATCTGTTGTTGCTAATAGAGATTAAAATCCACGCGGCAAGGTTTGATGACCGGTTGTGTTTTCGAGTTTTTTACGCCACAACTGCTTAGGCGTTAATCCGCCTGAGTTTAATTGCACTTTTTTACTCGGTTGTTTTTTCGCTGCAGTTTTTGCCGTTAACCTTGCAGCAGGCTTAATAGCTGCTTGGCGCGCAGTAGGTGCTTTTTTTACTGACGATGCAGTTAGTTGTGCATGCATGGATTCAAGTTCGCTAAAGCGCACTGATTTGCCGCCGTCAATTTTGTACCAGCTGCCAGCTTGCTCAATAGAAACTGCTTGTCCAGACTGCTTTTCAAGAGCCATTTGTAGTTGGCCGATGACCTCTTCTTTAGTCAATGTTGTCATAGTTAATAACCTATTTGTTATCATGTTAAATGAAGGTTGTTACTAATTTTAATGTGTGAAGGCTACAAAAGTCCAATTAGTGGCTTGAATTGTCGGTTTATCCCTCATAAAGTCCGATTTATCAGCGTTTATGACTGCTGTTGTTGAAATATTCGACAGTGAGTTACATTGAATTATTAAACTCATCTCTAGTGAAGGTATTGAATAAATAAGCTAAAATTAGCACGATACCGTTTATGATTCTGAGCAGAGGTTAATTAGTTAAATCCCTAAAAAATCGTACAACTCAGTGGCTGATTCGCTTGCAATTTAACAACGGATTGTAAGTGATAAACGGCCCATTATCTTCTGAGTTGACTTCAGAGGCTTCTATCCATTTTGTTAGGAAAATATTATGTCAACACATCATCAAGGCTCCTCTACCATTACTCGTCAAACGTTAGGGACATATTTAGACAGTTTTTTAAACGTGTCAGCCTTTAAAGACTATGCTCCTAATGGCTTACAAGTTGAAGGTAAGTCTGATATCCGCACGATTGTGACAGGCGTAACAGCATGCCAAGCATTAATTGAGCAAGCGGCGGCCGTTAATGCTGATGCTATTCTTGTTCATCACGGTTTTTTTTGGAAAAACGAGCCAGAAATTATCACTGGGATGAAGTATCGCCGAATTAAGGCATTAATGGACCATGATATGAGTTTATTCGGCTACCATTTACCGCTTGATGCCCATCACGGTATTGGAAATAATGCCCAACTAGCTTACCAGTTAGGGATTATTAGTCCTCGAGTATATGAACCAGTAGGGCAAGACTTACTCTGGCATGGTCATTTAGAGCATCCTTTAAGCGCCAGCGAATTGAGTCAATTACTGACTAAGGTACTTAAACGTGCACCATTACATATTGGTGATAACAGCAAGCCTATTTCAACCTTGGCTTGGTGTACTGGTGGTGCTCAAGACTATATTGATTATGCAGCCCAAATGGGAGTAGATGCGTTTATAAGCGGTGAAGTGTCAGAACGTACTTATCATGCAGCAATGGAGCAAGGGCTGCATTATTTTGCTGCAGGACACCATGCTACTGAACAATTTGGTATTCAGGCATTAGGGCAGCATTTAGCGAGTAAGTTTGATTTAACCCATCATTTTATTGATATCGTTAACCCAGTGTAGTGGATTAAAATACATCGCTAAATATTGGCCCGCACTTGTACTTGCACTTGTAATTGCAGTGTAAAAGTCGATATTAATTATTTACCCGATAAGGACCCCCAATGACAGAGTACTTTTTACAGGCTTTTATTTATCTCACCGCTGCAGTCATTGCTGTTCCGTTAGCGAATAAATTAGGCTTGGGTTCCGTGTTGGGATATTTGATTGCGGGTGTGGTCATTGGTCCTATTGTTGGTTTAGTGGGCAGTGAAACCAATACCATTCAACACTTCGCCGAATTTGGTGTGGTGATGATGCTATTTTTGGTTGGCTTAGAACTGGAACCCAAAATGTTGTGGGCGATGCGTAATCGTTTACTGGGGCTTGGTGGTTTACAAGTTGTGGGGTCGGTTGTGGTGGTAATGGCTTGTGCAATTTATGCGGGCTACCAACTGAGTATTGCATTAACGATAGGATTAATTTTTTCACTATCCTCTACCGCAATTGTGTTGCAGACCTTATCTGAAAAACGCCTCAATAAAACCCACGCCGGAAAGAACGCATTTTCGGTATTGTTGTTTCAAGACATCGCGGTCATCCCCATGTTGGCCTTTATTCCGTTATTAGCCTTACCTGAGTTAGTTGAGAAAGCCCAAGCTGCAGTTAGTAGTATGAGTGAACAACACGAGCAGTTAAGCCTAGTGGCCTCATTACCTGGTTGGGCATATGCCATTGTACTGGTGTTAGCTATTGGGGCTGTGGTGTTAGGTGGTCACTATCTCAGTAGACCATTATTTAAAATGGTCGCCGAATCAGGTGCTCGTGAAATCTCTACCGCAGCAGCACTTATGTTGGTCATCGGCATTGCGGCATTAATGAGTTTAGTGGGTATATCACCCGCATTAGGCACCTTTTTAGCAGGCGTTGTACTGGCAAACAGTGAATTTAAGCATGAGCTTGAAGCCAATATTGGTCCGTTTAAAGGCTTATTATTGGGATTGTTTTTTATCACTGTTGGCGCTGGAATCGACTTTACGGTTCTATTTGCTGATTTTGGTGAAATAATTGCAATCACCTTAAGTGTTATGCTGATTAAAGCACTTGTGCTGTATTTATTAGCGTTGATTTTTAGGATTAAGGGCAGTGATCGTTGGTTGTTTGCGTTATGTCTGGCTCAAGCGGGGGAGTTTGGTTTTGTATTACTGAGTTTCAGTGTTCAACAGCATGTTATTCCAACTGATCTGGCGCAGACTTTATCGATCGTAGTCGCGTTATCGATGTTTTTAACCCCAGGGTTATTTATATTATTCGATAAAGTGATTTATCCACGCTTTCAAGTGAAAAAAAATCAGCGTGAACAGGATAATATTGATGATGAGGGCACGGTGATTATTGCGGGTATTGGCCGTTTTGGCCAGGTGGTAAATCGCTTTTTAATTTCGAATAATATTAAAACCGTAGTGCTCGATTATCAGGTTTCACAGGTCGACGCTATCAGGCGTATTAATACTAAGGCCTATTTCGGTGATGCGACTCGTCCAGATTTATTAAAAACTGCTGGCATTGAACAAGCTTCGCTTTTTGTGGTGGCCATCGATAATAGAGAAAGTAGTGTGGAGTTAGTTAAATACTTACATCATACGTACCCTAAACTTAAGATTGTTGCTAGAGCATTTGACCGTGGTCATGGGCATTTATTAAAAGAGGCTGGCGCTGACGCGGTCGAGTCGGAAACGCATCATTCAGCTCTTGAACTCAGCTTGTCATCGTTACAGTTATTAGGTCATTCGGAAGAATATGTGTTGAGACGAAAAGCAACCTATAAGCGGGTTGAAAAAGAAGCTTCAAAACGTTTATACGATATGTGGTTGAAAGAATCAGTGGGTGAGCGTTTTGGTAACGATTTTATTAAACTGTTTATGTTATATGAAGAGCGATTAAAGCAGGCAATGGATGAAGATAATGCCACTCACCAACAAGATGTAGATATCCAGAACGAAGTTAATGCAAAGCCAAAATCAGATGTTGATGTTAATTCTAATCATTAATGCACTACTTTATACTTGTAGATTAATCACTTAATCACTGGTAGTGTTTTTCTGGATGTGTTTCTGTTGAAAAGACCGCCGAGGCGGTCTTTTTCTATGTATTTAACAGTTACTTAACGCGCATGCCAGGTTGAGCACCTTCATGGGGTTCTAGTATAAACAGATCTTTACCGCCAGGACCTGCAGCTAATACCATACCTTCTGAATCACCAAACTTCATTGTACGTGGGGCAAGGTTTGCCACCATCACCGTGAGTTTGCCAACCAAATCTTCAGGAGCATAAGCAGATTTAATACCCGCAAATACTTGTTTGGTTTCGCCGCCTAAATCTAATTCAAGACGCAGTAATTTATTGGCTTTCTCGATATGTTCCGCTTTGCTGATACGCGCAATCCGTAAGTCAATTTTTGCGAAATCTTCAAAGCTTATTTCTGGGCTGATAGGATCTTGCTCTAATTGATTAACGGCTTGTGTCGGCGCATCGGTTTTAGGTGCGTCCGTGTTACTGGCTTGCAAGTTCTCTTTAGAGGCATCGATGATAGCTTCAATGCTTTTGGGTTCGATACGCTGCATTAATGCTTTAAATGGCGCTATTTCATGACCTGATAAATCTTGGCCCAAATTGTCCCACGTTAAGGTTAACTGTAAAAAACCTTCAACATCACCGGCCAGTTTTGGTAATACAGGCTTGAGGTAAGTGACCAAGATTCTGAATAAGTTTAATGCATTACTGCAAACTTGATGTGCTTCATCTTGTTTATCGTCTTGCTTAACTAATTGCCAAGGTGCTGCGTCTGCAACATAGGCGTTAGCAATATCAGCTAATGCCATGATTTCACGCATCGCTTTGCCAAATTCGCGAGTTTCATATAATTCGGCAATCACTTCGCTTTTGGCTAAGAATATGTCGGTTAAGCTACTGTCGGTTACCTTGGCTAATTTTCCGTCAAAACGTTTGCCGATAAAACCTGCCGTTCGTGAAGCAAGGTTAACTAATTTACCGACTAAATCTGAGTTTACTCGTTGAGCGAAATCTTCTAAATTTAAATCCAAATCATCAATACGACTATTTAATTTAGCCGCGTAATAATAACGTAGGTATTCCGGATCTAAATTATCTAAATAAGTACGCGCTTTAATAAACGTGCCTTTAGACTTAGACATTTTTGAACCGTTTACCGTGACATAGCCGTGAGCATAAACACTGGTCGGTTTACGAATGCCAGCGCCTTCAAGCATTGCTGGCCAGAATAAACTGTGGAAATAAACAATGTCTTTACCGATGAAGTGATACACCTCAGCGGTAGAATCTAAACTCCAAAAATCGTCAAAGTTTAAATCATCACGCTTGTCACATAGGTTTTTAAATGAGCCCATATAACCGATAGGTGCATCTAACCAAACATAGAAAAATTTACCGGGAGCATCAGGGATTTCAAAACCAAAGTAGGGTGCATCACGAGAGATGTCCCATTGCTTTAGGCCTTGTTCAAACCATTCGTTAAGCTTGTTGGCCATTTCTTGTTGCAATGAACCTGATTGAATCCACTCTTTTAACATGCCTTCAAATGCTGGCAGGTCGAAAAAGAAGTGTTCGGTATCTTTCATTATTGGTGTAGCACCAGAGACTGCCGATTTAGGATTTATCAGATCGGTTGTACTATAAGTTGCACCACAGTTGTCACAGTTATCACCGTATTGATCTTCAGACTTACATTTTGGGCAGGTGCCTTTAACAAAACGGTCAGGCAAGAACATTAACTTTTCAGGGTCATATAATTGTGAAATGGTTTTGGTTTTGATGTAACCGCGATCACGGAGCTTTAGATAAATATCACTGGCCAAAATGCGGTTTTCGTCGCTGTGAGTACTGTGAAAGTTATCAAACTGGATATTGAAATCCACGAAATCTTGCTGGTGCTCTTTTTGCACTTGGGCAATCATTTCTTCTGGCGTAATGCCCATTTGCTGTGCTTTAAGCATAATCGGCGTGCCGTGAGCATCGTCGGCACAAATGTAGTGGCATTCATGTCCACGTAACTTTTGAAAACGTGACCAAATATCCGTTTGGATATATTCAAGCATGTGGCCTAGATGGATTGGGCCATTGGCATAAGGAAGGGCACTTGTGACCAGTATTTTACGCTGTGATTTTGTCATTTTGTCTCGATATCAAATTACACCAAAAATATTGCCTGATACTAACTGATTAGCAGACTTTTTTCACCAAAACATGACTTAAAAAGGCTTATTAGTCGCTATTTTTTTACCAAGTTCTGATACACTTGTGCAAATTTCTGGTTCGGAGTTGCCGTTTTGGTCAATACGCATACAAATTATCAATTAAGTGATGAATTATTGTCACCAGTGTTAGATATTTTAGAAGCATTTGAAGATCCTTATTTGCATAAAGGTTTGGTCAGTGCAGGATGTGTTACAGCATTGTCGATAGAAGGAAAACGCCTACAATTAGGCTTAGTTTATCCTTATCCGTGTATGACACAATACCGTGACACCGTGATGGCAATAACCAATAAATTGGCTGTTCTTGACGCCATTGATGAAGTGGAATGTGAAATTGATTTCCAACCACGGGTTTATTCAGCGCTGCCAGCCATTGCACCTATTCCTAATGTAAAACAAGTTATTGCTGTGGCTTCTGGTAAAGGCGGTGTGGGTAAATCAACCACCGCAGTAAACCTCGCATTAGCGTTAAAAGCTGAAGGCGCCGAAGTGGGTATTTTAGATGCCGACATTTATGGCCCGTCTATTCCATTGATGTTGGGCATTCCTAATTTTCGTCCACAATCGCCAGATGGAAAGCACATGACACCAGCATTGGTGCATGGCATTTCTGCGCAATCAATTGGCTTTATGCTAAGTGGTGATGAAGCTGCAGTTTGGCGTGGTCCTATGGCCGCAGGTGCTTTAGCACAGTTACTTAATGAAACGCAGTGGCCTGAATTAGACTATTTAATCGTCGATATGCCACCAGGAACTGGTGATATTCAACTGACATTATCGCAAAAAGTACCGGTTAGTGGTGCGGTGATAGTGACAACGCCGCAAGATATTGCTTTAGCGGATGCCAAGAAAGGCATCACCATGTTCAACAAGGTCAACATTCCAGTACTTGGGATTATCGAGAACATGAGTTTTCATCTTTGTCCTGAATGTGGCCATAAAGAACACCCATTTGGTACTCATGGTGGTAGTCAAATAGCGGAACGTTATAACGTACCATTATTAGGCTCACTGCCATTACACATCAATATTCGTGAATCAATGGACAATGGTACGCCGAGCGTGATGAGCGAACCAGAAAGTGAAGTGTCAGGGATATATCGCGAAATTGCCCGCAAACTAGGGGCAGAATTAGCACTTCAACAAGTACAATCAACCGTAAAAATTAGCATATCAGAAGACGAGTAAGGTTAAGAGATGAATTCTCAGCAGTGTGTCATTATTGGGATTGCCGGTGCGTCGGCTTCAGGTAAAAGTTTAATTGCTAAAACAATTTTTGAAGAATTGTGTCGTGATTTAGGAACAAATCAAATTGGTGTGATCAATGAGGATGCTTATTATCATGATCAAAGCCATTTGACGATGGAAGATCGTGTCAAAACTAATTACGACCATCCAAAAGCGTTAGACCATCAGTTATTAGCGTCTCATTTATCTCAGCTTAAACAAGGTGAGCCAGTTAGCATTCCATGTTACAGCTATACTGAGCATACTCGTATTAGCGACACGTTGACCATGCAGCCTAAAAAAGTGATTATCTTAGAAGGCATTCTATTATTAACCAATCCTAAATTACGTGACTTAATGGATGCCAGTGTGTTTATGGATACGCCATTAGATATTTGCTTTTTACGTCGGTTAACTCGTGATGTTGCTGAACGTGGCAGAACAATGGAATCGGTTATTTCACAATATAAACGAACCGTACGCCCGATGTTTTTACAGTTTATTGAGCCGTCAAAACAATATGCCGATATTATCGTTCCACGGGGCGGTAAAAACCGTATCGCAACTGATATTTTAAAAGCTAGAATTCAGCATTTATTGGCGAAGTAGCCTTATCTAGAAGAGAGTGCAGCATGCGTTTAACCGATATAGAAATTGAGCAATGTTTAGATAATGGCACCATTATTATCGATCCTCGCCCTGGTATTGAAGCCATTTCAGGAGTGAGCGTGGATGTACGTTTAGGCAGCCAATTTCGTGTATTTAAAGACCATACTGCACCTTACATCGATTTAAGTGGCCCTAGTGCAGAAATGCAAATAGCACTTGATCGGATCATGAGCGATAAAATTGAAATTGCTGATGATCAAGCTTTTTTCCTTCATCCTGGCGAATTAGCATTAGCGGTAACCTATGAAAGTGTGACCTTACCTGCAGATGTTGTAGGTTGGTTAGATGGTCGCTCATCACTTGCCCGTTTAGGGTTGATGGTACATGTGACCGCACATCGTATTGATCCAGGTTGGCAAGGTAAAATTGTACTTGAGTTTTTTAACAGTGGCAAATTGCCGTTGGCTCTTCGCCCTGGTATGACGATTGGTGCGCTTAATTTCGAGCGCTTAAGCTCTGCGGTTGCTCGTCCATATAACACGCGTAAAAGCTCGAAGTACAAAGATCAACAAGAGGCTGTGGCAAGCCGGATCAGCCAGGATAAATAATGGCACCAGTTTGGGTTAATCACGTTGAAAACGGACTCATAAATCCATTTGATCGTGGTGTTGCTTATGGTGATGGTGTGTTCGCAACCATGCGCACAGCATCAGCTGATATGCCCGCAGGGATCCTATTCCTTGACGGGCATATTTCTCGTTTGCAGCAAAGTTGCGAGCGCCTAAGTATTCAGTGGCATCCAAGCGACTTATTAATACAACAATTAATCCTACTCGCCCAACAATACCCACAACATTGTATAAAGCTATTGCTAACGCGTGGAGTCGGTGGCCGTGGTTATCAGGCTCCTTTGAGCGCAGACGTTACAGAAGTTGTGTCAGTGCATCCCATTCCTGAGCATTACCTTGATTGGCAGCAAAGTGGTATCTCGCTAGCATCATCACCCATATGTCTTGGCAGGCAACCACTTCTAGCGGGAATGAAACACCTTAACCGATTGGAACAGGTGCTCATAAAGTCACAACCTCTACCGAGTACTCATCAAGATTGGCTAGTGTTTGACTGTGACGGTAATGTGATAGAGTCATCCATGGCCAATATTTTTGTAGTCAAAAATGGTCATGTGTTTACCCCAGCAATAACCCATGCGGGCGTAAGTGGTGTGATGCGTGAGACATTAATTGATACTCTGCTCTGTCAGGGTTTCTCAGTTATGGCTACACAATTAACACTTGGTGATATTCAGGCCGCGGACAATATATTTATAACGAACAGTTTATTTGGCATTGTTGATGTAACTGCCATTGACGACTTTCAATTTAGCCATTGGACGCAAACACCGCGATTCAGGCACATTTTGAGTGTGAATTTATCATCATGATTAAAACCATAAAAACCTTTTTTTTAGCCAGTCTTATTCCTCTATTTACAGTATTTTGTCTTGGAGGATATTGGCTTGTATCTGGCTTAATCGCTTACCAAAAACAGCCATTACAGTTAACTGAAATTCAAACATTAACGGTTGAACCTGGTACTAGTTTGATTAAGCTTGCGCAACAACTAGAGCAACAATCATTGATTACCGATAGCTGGAAAGTTAAATATCTGGTCAAACTTGAACCTAAGCTTGCCCATATTAAAACCGGTTTGTATCAATTGATCCCAGGCGATACATTAGAAGCGTTATTAAAACGGCTGTACTTAGGCCAACAAGTGGTTTTCAGCATCACCTTAATCGAAGGTAAAACCATTGCCGAGTGGCAGCAAGCACTGACCACGACTGAGCATTTAGCAAAAAATACCGACGACTTTAACCAAGTGCTATTACAAAATGGCGATACCTCTGGTTTGCCTGAGGGTAAGTTCTATCCAGAAACATTCCATTATCATGCAGATGATAACTTACAGACTATTTTAAACCGCAGCTACACCATGATGCAGTTAAGCTTAGCGCAAGCATGGGAAGGGCGCGACCCTGATTTAGCATTATCATCACCTTACGAATTATTAATTATTGCGTCTATTATTGAAAAAGAAACGGGCAAACCTGAAGAGCGTGATTGGGTGTCTGCAGTGTTTAATAATAGACTTAAAAAAGGTATGCGTCTTCAGACCGACCCCACGGTAATTTATGGCATGGGTGAACGTTATAAAGGTAATATTACTCGTAAAGATTTACGCGAAGCAACGGCATTCAATACCTACAAGATTGATGGTTTACCGCCAACGCCTATCGCTGCACCAAGTCGCGCATCATTATTTGCCGCCGCTAATCCAGCCAAAGTAAATTACTTGTACTTTGTTTCACGCAATGATGGCAGTCATGTGTTTTCATCTACGTTGAAAGCCCATAATAATGCCGTAAACGAATTTCAGAGAAAAAGAAAATGACTCAACAGCAAGGCAAGTTTATTGTCATTGAAGGATTAGAAGGCGCTGGTAAATCAAGCGCGATAGCCCTTGTTAACGATATTATTAAGCAGCATATCGGTCAGGCTCCTGTGTGTACTCGTGAGCCGGGCGGGACTCCTTTGGCAGAAAAAATGCGCGATTTAGTTAAAATTGCCGATGAGACAGATCCATTATGCGATGAAGCAGAATGCTTACTTATTTATGCAGCGCGAACACAATTAATCGCCAATGTTATTAAGCCTGCTTTGTCTGCGGGTCAATGGGTACTTGGCGATAGACACAATCTGTCATCATTAGCTTATCAAGGTGGTGGCCGAGGGTTAATGCCATTAGTGAAAGCGGTCAGTGATGCTTGCTTACGTGGTTTTAAACCCGATCTCACTTTATATTTGGATATTGATCCTACGTTAGGCTTAAGCCGTGCAGCCAGTCGTGGCGAGCTTGATAGAATAGAGCAACAAGCGATTGATTTTTTTGAGCGAGCCAGACGAACCTACTTACAATTAGCGCATGAAGATGACAGCATTGTGGTGATTGATGCCAGTCAATCCATGGAACAAGTGCATAATGATATTGGTATACAATTACAACGCCATTTATCCACTCTTATGAGTGAGCAGTGATTGATATTAAAAGGGATAATGTGCCGACATGAGTGATTATCAGATTGACCAGCTGCCTTGGTTAGCCGATCCACATCAGCGTTTTGTTGACCAGCATTATCGAGGCAAAAGCAGTCATGCGCATTTGTTCAACATCGATAAAGCATTAGGGGGCGATAAGCTTGCTAAGGCCGCAGCGCAAACTGTGCTTTGCCAGCAACTCACTCCGGTTGGTGCTTGTGGCCAGTGTAAAAGTTGTTTGTTATTGGCAGCAGGTAATCATCCTGATTTATATATAATCGAACCTGATGGCAACCAAATTAAAGTCGATCAAATTCGTCAGCTCTGCCAAGCGTTAACCCAAACGGCTCAGCAAGGTGGCGCACGTGTAGCTATAATCGTTAATGCCGAACGCTTAAATTTGGCAGCGGCTAATGCATTATTGAAAACCCTTGAAGAACCTGGCGATGATGTTGTACTCATTTTGCAAACCAATACATCAGCCCAGTTACTAGCGACCATTACCAGTCGTTGTCAAACGCTTAATTTTGTTGAGCCAACTAAGCATGAAATCCATCAGTGGTTAGCGGCGCAGCAGTTGTTACCGCCAGCCAATGCCGATGGCAAAATCCATGATGTTACATGGTGTCTTAGTGTTGTTGGTGGTCCTCTTGCGTTAGCAAATAGTTTAACCAGTCAGCATTATCAACAACTGCTGACATTTCGCCAAGATTGGGCCCAAAGTTTACAAATGGGTCATTTAAGCAACAGTTTATTGAAGGTGTCTGAACAACAAATTGTTGATGCACTTAATGTTTTGTATTTGTACTTGCGCCAATATGTGTTAAAAAGTAATAAGCTAAAAACTGAAAACACGAGTCGTCAGTCATTAAATCCACTGGTTCAATCAAAAGTCATTGAACTTGCTGGGCGTGTGATGACCATGTGTCATAGACTTGAAACAATGCCGAGTGTGAACGCGCCAGCCTTGTGTCAACAATATGTGCTCACATTTAGACAGTTGACCCATTAAAACGTTTTTATATTGATTTTTAACCTGCTTATGGAAAGAAAATAATTATTTATGGTCGATCTTGTTGTTAATTACGATACATTACATAAACTTTATCGTGCTTATATGCCTTTTATTAAGCCTGCAGGTTTATTCGTTGCGACTACAGAAAGTCATTTTTTAGGCCAAGAGCTTACCATTGCTTATCGATTGCCTAATGCCACCCAAACAAACGAGTTTAAAGGCACAGTTGTATGGATTAATCCATTAGGTGCATCTGGTGGGCGCCCAGCGGGTATTGGGGTTAAAATTAAAACTGATGTTGAAAGTCATAAACATCATATTGAAAAATTATTATCAAGCGAACTTGCCTCTAGCGATTTGACCTGCACTATGTAGCTAGGTATTCTTGCGCATCTGTTTTATTTGTTAATGTAGTTGCGAAAGAATTCCCATGCTAATTGATTCACATTGCCACCTTGACCGCTTAAAAGCGGCCCCAGACTCAGCCAGTTTACAATTCATTATGGACAATGCCAAAGCTCAAGGCGTTGACTATCTATTATGCGTCAACGTTCGTCAGCAAGGCTTTGAAGCCATGCGAGATAAAATGTCTGCCTTTAATAATGTGTTTTTGTCTTCTGGCGTACATCCTCTCGATGTACAAGAAGGGTTGAATATTGAAGACATTAAACGTTTTGCACAAGATCCCAGAGTGGTTGCCATTGGCGAAACAGGCTTAGATTATTTCTATTCAAATGACACAAAAACCTTGCAACAGCAGTGCTTTGAAC
This sequence comes from Shewanella sp. TB7-MNA-CIBAN-0143, assembly GCF_040310065.1. Taxonomy (NCBI): domain Bacteria; kingdom Pseudomonadati; phylum Pseudomonadota; class Gammaproteobacteria; order Alteromonadales; family Shewanellaceae; genus Shewanella; species Shewanella sp. TB7-MNA-CIBAN-0143. The sequence goes on along the minus strand of NZ_JBEOPL010000004.1, from coordinate 46,899 downwards.
AACAAATTGCGTTAGCTGTTGAGGTGAATAAACCATTAATTGTACATACTCGCGATGCCCGTGAAGATACCATTAATATGCTAAAAGCAGGTCATGCCGACAAAGTGGGTGGCGTGCTGCATTGCTTTACTGAAAACTGGGAAATGGCCAAAGCCGCCATTGATTTAGGCTTTTATATTTCTGTTTCAGGAATTGTAACGTTTAAAAATGCAGGTGAATTGCGCAGTGTTATTCGCCAAGTACCAAAAGACCGATTACTGGTCGAAACCGATTCACCTTATTTAGCTCCGGTGCCGCATCGTGGCCAAGAGAATCAGCCTGCTTATGTTCGAGATGTTGCCGAATTTGTCGCAGAATTGCGCGGTGAAAAATTCGAAGAGTTAGCTCAATACACCACGGATAACTTTTTTAATTTATTTAAAGATGCCGCTAAGTTAGTTGGCCGCTAAATCAAATCTGCAGCTAGTTCAAGATTGAAGCTAATTCAATCCTGAGACTAACAGCAAATTATCTAATTTGTGGCTTACTTCGCGGCAATAAAGTTCTGATATGCCTGCTGTGCAGGCAAATAAAATAACGTTAGCGCAGTTGCTTAAATAATTGCGCTAACGTTACTCAAATACCACCATGAACCTATGACTTAAGCACATTTTAGGGCGTACCGTTGGTTGAAAAGATAAAAAAAGGCCCAAAACTATCCAATTGTTTTGGGCCTAGGGAAAGGGCTCGATTAAGAGCCTTGCGCTACTGTTGTGGCATCTTAAGATAGCTTAAAATGCCAAATACTGAGTCGAACATGAATTAACTATAGGCACTCAAATTGCGTTGTGCATAAAATTTAATTAATAATGTTGGTTTAGCACTCTGTTTTATCACTGTGTTTTATAGTAATTCATTGATAATTATGTTTTATATTCTTTATTCTTGCTCATCGAAATAGTGTAGCGTGCTATAGGCTCAAGTTAACGTTATCGCGGACCAAATCACGCGGTAAATTGTTTTTCAGTCTATGGCCTAAATGTTTTACAACCCCAAGCACGACTTTATGATAACTCACTAACATTTCGCCTTGTGGCATGATGGCTAACTGCTGCTGTGTCGGTTGATCAAAAGTGCTTGTAGCAATATCACGGCCCATTAAAAAATCTTGTGCTTGCGCCGCACTTAATTCCATGGTTTTTGCTGGATTATGCGCTGCTGCCGATAAAGCAATAACGGCTTCATGTTTAGCTTTGTAGCCTTTTTTCATCGCATCAGCGAGCTTAATGCCAATACGTTGAAAACGCATCTTGCCTATAAAAGGAATAAATTGGGCTGGAAACAACCAATATTCATCGTCACGCAACATGATCACGTCATCGCTGGGTAACTCGAGACAGAAGTTGTTTTGAAAGTATTGTGTTAATTCCACTTTTTGCTTTTCGTTTACGGGAGTAAAAGGAAAGTTTTTTTGTAATTTAGGCTGTTTTTTTACTCGCTCGACTGAGGCTGTTTTACGAATTTTAGCGACAAAAAATCCTTCGCTGTCGTAAATCTGTGGCCAAACATGTAAAAAACCTTCTTTAGTGCATGCTTTATCTGCACCATCAAATAACTCAGCAAGTGAAACAAACTCAACCGCATCGGGGTAAGTTTGCTGTAAGTGATAACAGATATGTTGGTTTTCTAACTGGCTTAGAGTACAAGTCGAATAGACTAACACTCCGCCTGGCTTTAACGCTAAAAATGCTGATTCGATAAGATCTTTTTGGGTTTCAGCAATCGCAGTAACATCTTCAATATCCCAGTATTTTAATGCCAAGGGATCTTTACGAACGGTGCCTTCGCCGCCACAAGGAGCATCCAATAAAATAGCATCAAACGATTCATATAAATATTCACCAAAGACTCGGCCATCAAAATGGGTTAGGGCGGTGTGGCTGGCCCCCATACGTAACACATTAGCGTGTAATACTTTAACGCGACTGGCAGAATATTCATTAGCGACTAATAAGCCATTGTTATTCATTAAGGCTGCGATTTGCGTTGTCTTAGAACCTGGTGCAGAAGCGACATCTAAGATTATTTCAGCGGCGGTACCATTATAAAATAATGCGGTCGGTGGCAGCATTGAGCTGGCTTCTTGGATATAAAATAGCCCTTGAATATGTTCAATGGCATTACCCAGTTGGATATCATCTTTACCCTCAATCCAAAATCCGTCAGCACACCAAGGTACTGGAGACAGTTGCCAGCCGGCTTTAGTCATGATGCTGACAAATTGTGCAGTACTGATTTTAAGCGTATTCACTCGAATGGATTTACGAAGTGGTTTATCACAATAGGCGATAAACTCTTCTAAAGCCAAGTGAGCGGGTAACTCTTTCTCAATGTGATTGATAAAGTTTATATTTAATTGGGCCATAATAAAAAACGATACATTATTGTTGCAGTAATTGAAGCGATCATATCACGGAATTGTACACCCTGTTTGGCAATGATTACTGTATATTGACGTTAATAAAACCGACTGGCTAATGGAGTGGTGTGTGCTAAATAGAGTGTGGTTATTATTTTTTATCATTGCTGCGTTGTCTATCTCGATTCAATTAGTGAATGGCAATGTCGATGTATTAAGCGAGTCGGTGACGGCATTGTTTGCCAGTGCTAAGTTAGCCGCTGACATCTCGCTTGGCTTAATCGGTGTGTTAGCGTTATGGATGGGCTTGATGCAAGTTGGTGAAAAGGCCGGTGTGGTGGGTTTGTTTGCCCGCATATTTGAACCTTTACTGTCTAAGTTGATGCCTGAGGTTCCTCGTGGACATGTCGCCTATGGCAGCATTAGCATGAATCTTACTGCTAATATGTTGGGACTGGACAATGCAGCAACGCCTTTAGGCTTAAAAGCGATACATGATCTGCAATCTCTTAACCCTGTAAAATCAGTAGCAACCAACGCCCAAATTTTATTTTTAGTATTAAATACTTCATCAGTAACATTAGTCCCTGTAACAGTCTTTCTTTATCGTGCCCAACAAGGTGCGGCTAATCCTGCGGATATCTTTTTACCCATTTTATTGGCCACAAGTGTTTCCACCGTTGTGGGACTATTGGTTGTCGCGTTAGTGCAGCGTATCTCGTTAATCAATAGTGTTATTTTGGCTTATGCTGCAACCATTATGAGTGTATTCATGGCCGGGATTGCTTATTTGGTGACATTATCCGCCGATGCGATAGGCCAGGTGTCTATGGTGTTAGGTAACGGTATACTGTTGTTGCTGATTTTAAGTTTTATTTTAGTCGCAGGTTATCGCAAAATTGCCGTGTATGACGAGTTTGTTGATGGCGCTAAACAGGGCTTTAGCCAAGCAATTCAGCTAATCCCTTATTTGCTGGCGATGTTATTAGCCATTGGGTTTCTTAGGGCTTCAGGGGCGTTAGATTATGCCTTACAGCTGTTAGCAAGTGGCGTGAGTGCATTAGGCGCCGATACGCGCTTTATTGATGCGATGCCAACCGCGTTCATGAAACCTTTTAGCGGTTCTGGTGCGCGTGCGATGATGTTAGAAACCATGAGTCATCACGGAGTTGATTCTTTTGCGGGCCGACTAGCAGCTATTTTACAAGGCAGTACCGAAACGACATTTTATGTGTTGGCTGTGTACTTTGGTTCAGTGGGGATCCGTAATGGTCGTCATGCACTAGGGTGTGGTTTAGCAGCAGATTTTGCAGGTATTAGTGCCGCCATCGGTGTGTGTTATTGGTTTTATGGTTAAACATCAATTATCGAAATTAATAATATAAATAAAAAGGCCGATAAATATATCGGCCTTTGTTTTTGTACTAATTGTATTATCTCTAGCTGAGGTTACTTAGTTTGTGTCGGTCGCCATTGTGCCCATTCATCTTGCATATTCTCATGCAATGGGAAACGTTCGGTTGCATTGATACTGTTACTGTCTGATGTTGTATCTTGGGTCGCAAATGCTATACCACCGGCGAGTATCGTTTCTAATGAGCCTGTTTCTAACTGTGCACCCGAAAATAAACCGACGTCTAATTTAATACCAGAGGCATCCCAAAACTGGCTAGTCTGGTTGATTAAGTGACTATATTCAGCATTTACATGGGCAAACAACGTAATTTCAATTCCTGAGTCATCCAACCTGTATCCATCAATTTGTCCGACTTTAATTCCGCGGAAAAATAGCGGTGTACCGACCTTAATAGAACCTAGTTGATCGTCTACTAATTGGAATGCTAATGCATCTTTAGGTACGGTAGCCTCAAAGCTCGAGTGAGGTTGGGCAACAAAATTATCAATAATTTCTGTGCTGTTACCTGGGATAACACCAATATAAGGACCCGTTAATAGTGTTTCTGGGGCATTAATACCCGCTAAAGAAATTTGTGCATCGACGATAAAAAATTCAGTGTCACTGGCACTAAAATGGTTTACGTAATGGCCATAGATATAAGCTTGTGCATTCTGAGTGTTTAAATCTTGATTTAGTTTAACCTGTGACACTTCACCAATTTTATGCCCTTGATAGCGAATAGCCGCTTTTTCTGACACTTTAGTACTCACAGGCAGAGTGAGGTTGATGACTTTAGCCTGCATGAGTGCGAGTGACTTGTTATCATATAATCGTAGATTAGGTTGATTATTTTCAGTATCAACTCTGTCGTCTATATGTCCAAGGGTAATACTGCCATTTATTGCACCTTTCAATGGTGCAACATTGATATCGACACCGGCTAAACTGGCATTGATGGCTACAGCGTCATTACGCCAAAAAACCGTAGTGGGCTTAATTAACGGAACAAATTTATTGTCGATATTGATATCGATATTAAATTTATCCGTTTTAGCTAACCAATTGACTTTATTCACTGAGCCTATTTGCATTTTTTTGTAATAAATTGGCGAGCCTTCAGCTAAGTCGGCACCATCAATACTAGTTAAAGTAAAGGGTGTCAGCTGTTGTTGAGCGTAAAGCGTTTGGGCCGATTCAATTGATTCGTGCAGTGTTAAAGTACTATTAGCCGAAAGCAGCATTTCGCTGTTACCCGGAATTAAGCTAATAGCGCCTTCCAACATCGTAGTGAGGTCGCGAGTTTTAACATTAACGCCCTCTAGTGAAGCATTAATGGCTATGGCACTTTCAGGAACAAAGAAGCTTCCCTTAGTCAGCAAACTCTTAAACTCTGGTTGAATTTCAATGTTATATTCAACAGTTGAAAAGTCTTTACTTAAACCAATACTGGTTATCTGCCCAATAGGCAATTGTTTATATCGCACTTGCGCGCCATTACTGACACCTGTGTGAGTCGTGGCAACTACCGTCAATTTAAGTTTGTCTTGACTGAGCAAATCGGGAGCATGTGATGCCAATTCAAATTGCATCGCCTCTTCGGTTATTTGAGTGCCTGGTAAGACATTAATAACACTGCCAGTAACCAGTCTACTGATATTTTTGACACCTTTTAATGATAACTCGGCACCACTTATCCAAAATTGGCTATCGTTGGTAATTAATGCTTTGTAATGATGTTCAACCCGAGCAATAAGCTTCACTCCAGTGTCGGTTAAGGTTACTTTTTCTATTTCACCAATAACGATACCGCGGTAGGTGATGGCGGTGCCTTCATTAACATCTTCACTGCTAGATGCAGTTAAATCAAAATGAACACCTCCAATAGCGGTAAGCTCATCCTCATATAGGTTGTAAACATCACCATTTTGGGCCTTTTCAGTGTAGCTGCCGGTATCAAAGCTGATGCCGCCGGCCAAAATAGACGCGATACTTTCAGTGCTGACTTTTATCCCCGCTAAAGAAGCATCGATTTTCAAGCCCGATACATTCCAAAAATGGGAGTCTTTATTGACTAAATGGGCATATTGTTCTTGAACAAATGCGCTGATAATTATTTGTTTATTTCCGTCGAGGCGATAACTGACAATGCTTCCGACAGGTGCTTGACGGTAAAATACAGGCGAGCCAACATCAATCGAACCCAGTTTAGGGGATTTTAGTTCGATCATCAGTCCTTCACTGCCGGGGAGTATCGCAGGCGCTTCACGTTGTGCTTCAAATACGGTTGCAGAGCGGCCATCACCAGGTTGAAGAGCAATATAATTACCAGAAAATAACGTATCGAGTCCTTCAACTCCGGTAATACTTGCTTTAGGTTTTACTAACCAAAAAAGGGTGTTTTTATTGAGGAAAGGGTCGGCACGGTAATCCATAATAACTTTAACGTTTACCCCTTTTAGATCATCGTCAATACCAATGTCAGTGACTTTACCTACCGTCAACCCTTGGTATTTTACCAACGTTTTGCCGATATCAATACCCGTAGCACTAGGGAAATGTATTAATATTTCAATGCCGGATTCTTTAATGCTTTTGACCCCTAACCAGGCACCTAATATCAAAGCAACAACCGGTAATAACCATATTGGCGAGAATAACTTTTTCTTCACAATTTTAGGCGATTCAATTTGTGTCATCAGTGTTTTCCAAGCGGTCCCAAAGTAATCGAGTATCTAACACTTTTGCTGCGACTTGCGTTAGTAAGATAACTAACGCAAATGCTGTCGCGGCAGGTGCAGGTTTTGCGTCTAATAATTGCCCCATATTAACTAAGGCAACTGTTAATGAAATAACGAATAAATCGAGCATAGACCAGCGGCCGATCCATTCAATAATGTGAAACCCAACCATTAATTTTCTTTTTGATATTGGTAAGTTAAAACTAATAGCCGTCAAGTAAGTCGCTAAGCCAATAATTTTAAGCCAAGGTACTAAAATACTGGCAGTGAAAACAATGATAGCAATCGGAAACATACCGGTTTTGACTAAATGACTAATGCCACTAAAAATGGTGTCATTGGTGACCACTCCGCGATTAGTTAACAAGGTAATAGGGTAAATATTGGCGACAACAAGTAAAATTGTCGCAGTAACTAATAAAGCCCAACTTTGTTGGATGCTGGCATAATTACGGCTACTTAATTGACTAAAACAACGTCGACAATGACTGTTACTTGTGACGTTAAGTTTGCGACAAACAGGGCATAAACATAAGCCAATTTTCTTGCCCTGAATATGAGGTAAAACCTCAGTTTTCGGCTCGTTATCGGTATTCGCAGTTTGCTTAGTGCTGTCCACTATATGTTCATTGGATGGTGTAATTGGAGTACTAGGCATCTACATAACTCCACATGTGTTCTAGATTATATTCACGTTGTAAAAATAATATGATGATAAACAACATTGTAAAACTGAATGTTCCCATACCAAAATACACATCGGAAAAGTCTGATAACTGAAAGGCCGACACGAGAAAACTGATGACATAAATTTCTAACATGGTCATTTGTGATATCAAACCATGATTTTTTAACAATGTAGTGTAGGTTCTTTGCCAAAATGAGTTGTGCAGTTTTAATTTTACAATTACAACTTGAGCCATAATTGACAAAATCAATAACCCAGGCGCGATAACTGCAGCAACCATTACCGCTAGGCCTACAACACAATATCCTTCGGCCCAAACCGTCACAGCAGCTTGCAGCACCGTAGTGGTTCGTACACTGCCAAGGAAGTGGATTTCGAGTACTGGCAATAAATTAGCAGGAATAAAAATAATTAACGCCGCAACGCATAACGCTAGCATGCCATTAATGGAGCAATAAGGTGAATCATAGAGCGCCGTGTGGCAACGCGGACAAAGCGCACGGGCACTTGAAGGCAAAGCTCGTTTTCTCACTGCCAAATCACATGATTGGCATAAAATTATAGAATCATGATCATCAAATTCATGCATGAAGAATTAATCTAATCCATAGTAAAACACATTATTGGGTAGCGAAGAGTCAAACCTCTCTGCTTGGCCTTATATTGGCAGAAAAATGAGTTAATTGTTAAATAATCTCGATTTTCTTGTGCTTGATAATATCAGAATAATCAGAACACTTGCATCATAAGTTAACTATGTGAGATTCTATGCACTGTATATAAAAACAGTGAGGATTACATCATGGCAGTGATAACCCAATTTGTCGTGGTCAGAGAAGGGGTGGAAAAGATGACATTTATATCGAAGAAAGAGGCTGATGCCTACGATAAGATGCTCGATATTTCCGATAACCTAGTGCCATTTCTTATTAAGGCAGACCTCGGACTTGATGAAAATAAATGCGAACAGCTGGCATTTTATCTAGCAAACAATAAAGATGAGCTTTCTAACTTGCTAAAAGGCATCGTACAGGTTAAAAACGCTCCTACAGCGAAAACTAAAAAGACTACGGCTAAAACTACATCTGCAGAATAGTCGTATTCATCACTCATTCTTCGATTGAGTGTCAGCTTAAGGAATGGACATGAAAACCGAATTTTACCAAACATTAAATCGTCAAGCACAAGCTTTACTTGAAGGCGAAGATGATTTGATTGCTGCTATGGCAAATTTTTCAGCGTTGCTAAATGACAACCTAGAAGACCTAAATTGGGCAGGTTTTTATATTAAGCGTGGTGAACAATTAGTCCTTGGACCATTCCAAGGTAAAGTGGCTTGTACCCGTATCAATATCGGCAAAGGTGTTTGTGGCACTGCCGCAGCAGAAAATAAAACCCAACGAGTTGCCGACGTTCATCAATTTGATGGCCACATTGCATGCGATTCTGCCAGTAATTCAGAAATCGTGATCCCTGTTAGGCAGGGTAATGAGGTTGTGGCAGTGTTAGATATTGACAGCCCATTACTGAATCGATTCGATCAAGATGATCAAATTGGTTTAGAAAACATGGTAAAAAGTTTCGAAACTTGCCTATTTGGTTAAATAGCGAACAAATTAGATTAAATCATGGTCGCATTCGCTGTCGCGGGCTTTATAATATGCCGCTATACGCATTTGTGCTGGATTTACTGATGAGCGATGATTAAGCTGAGAGTAAGTTTGGTTAAATTGTTAAGGTTTGTTTCAATGACTTTAGCAAACTGGCGGATAGTGATATTTTGTACGTTAAGCCTTAACAGTAAGGTTTAACGAAAGATGAACGACTGCAAGGCAAATTGTATGCCGCATAATCAGTCCCTTTATTAACGTGGAAGTAAAAATGGAATCAACAGACAAGTTGACCGACACCAACGCAATTTTAGCGTATTTATATGAAACCTTTCCTTTATGCTTTATTGCAGAAGGTGAAACGAAGCCATTAAAAATTGGTTTGTTTCAAGATTTGGCTGAACGGTTAGCTGATGATTCTAAAGTCAGTAAAACACAATTACGTGTAGCGCTTCGTCGTTACACAAGCAGCTGGCGCTATTTGAAAGGCGTTAAAGCAGGTGCTAAACGTATAGATCTTGACGGTAATGAATGTGCTGAATTAGAACAAGAGCACATTGACCATGCTATTTTGACGCTTAAAGAAAGCCAAGATAAAGCTAAAGCAAAACGTCAAGCGTTAGCGCCTAAAAAGCCGGCAAAGAAAGTGGCACCTAAACGTGCTCCTGCCGTTAAAAAGGAACGTCCTGCACCGGTGGCGGCTCCAGTGATTAAACTTGTGCCGGCTAAGCTAGAAGATTTAAAACAAAAACAACGCGTTAATGTTAAATTAGGTGCCACACCTGTTCCTGGTGTTGTGACTGATATTAATAAAGAGGATGTGCTTGTTCAATTAGATTCTGGCTTATCCATCAAAGTACGTGCTGAGCACATACTATTATAGAAATTTAAGGAGTACTTGTTGATGCGAAAACTTACCTTGGCCGCGTCAATTGCCAGTTTATTTGTCGGCTTTTCGGCATGGGCAATTTCACCAACGATTCAAATCAGCGAGTTACCTAAACTAGCACAAGAGCCACAACATAAAGTGGCTAGCAAGCGAGTAACAACTTTGTTTACTCGCTCGCATTATCATCGTTTTGTACTTGACGATGCATTCTCTGAGCAAATATATACCCGTTTTCTTGAGCAACTTGATTATCGTCGTAATGTGCTGACTGCGGCAGACATTGCGAGCTTTAGTCAATATCAAAACCAGTTTGATAACATGGTTGAATCGGGCGATATTAGCCCTGCATTTACCATGTACGACCTAGTACAGAAACGTCGTTATGAGCGTTTTGCTTATGCGTTGTCTTTGCTTGATAAAGAGTTCGATTTTACTCAAGCTGGCGATGCGTATGAATTTGATCGCAAAGATGCGCAATGGCCAAAAGATGAAGCCGAAGTGAATGAACTTTGGCGTCAGCGCGTTAAATATGACGCGTTAAATCTTAAATTAACCGGTAAAAAGTGGCCTGAAATTGTTGAAGTGCTCGAGAAGCGTTACAACAATGCCATTAAGCGTTTAAGCCAAACACAAAGTGAAGACGTGTTTCAAACAGTCATGAATGCGTTTGCTCGTAGTGTTGAACCTCATACAAGTTATTTATCACCTCGTAATGCAGAACGTTTCCAAATGGAAATGAATTTAAGTCTTGAGGGTATTGGGGCCGTGTTGCAAATGGATGATGACTACACCGTCATCAAAAGTTTAGTGGCCGGAGGGCCTGCTGCCAATAGCGAGAAATTATCACCAGAAGATAAAATTGTTGGTGTTGGTCAAAAAACCGGTGACATTGTTGATGTCATAGGTTGGCGTTTAGATGATGTTGTTGATTTGATCAAAGGGCCAAAAGGAAGTGAAGTCGTATTACAGATTTTACCGAATAAAGGCGGGGCTAATGCTAAACCTTTTGAAGTGGTCATTACCCGAGATAAAATTCGTTTAGAAGACCGTGCCGCGACCTCAAAAGTGGTTGAGCCTAAAGAAGGCCAGTATGCCAATCGTAAAGTCGGGGTGATCCAAATCCCTGGATTTTATATGAATTTGTCACAAGATGTGGCTAAAGAAATCACTAAACTTGAAAAAGACAATGTTGAAGGGATTATTATTGACCTTCGTGGTAATGGCGGTGGAGCATTAACCGAAGCGACATTACTTACAGGCCTGTTTATTGACATGGGCCCAGTTGTTCAAATCCGTGATGCTAATGGTGGCATTAATCAAAATCGTGATAATGATGGCGCCAGTGCATATAATGGCCCATTGGCGGTGATGGTTGATCGTTATAGTGCATCGGCTTCAGAGATTTTTGCTGCGGCTTTACAAGATTATGACCGCGCACTTATCGTCGGTGAGTCTACCTTTGGTAAAGGGACTGTTCAGCAACATAAAAGCTTGGGTCGTATTTATGACATGTATGAAAAGCCAATTGGTCACGTACAATATACTATCGCTAAATTTTACCGTATTAATGGTGGCAGCACTCAATTAAAAGGCGTTACGCCTGATGTCCGTTTTCCAAGTGCTTTAGAGGCTGGCGAATACGGCGAGTCAGAGGAAGAGAATGCTCTGCCATGGGATAAGGTTCCCGTTGCTCAGTACTCTACTTTAGGGAATATCAACCCTATGCTGATCAACAATCTTGATGTTAAACATAAAGAGCGTATCAGCAAAGATGTAGAGTTCAGTTATATATACCAAGACATTACTGAGTTTAAAAAACATCATAAAGACAAAACAATATCACTTGTTGAGAGTGAACGAATTGCTTCTCGTGAAGACGATGATAAGCGTGCTTTAGACCGAGCAAACGCACGTCGAGTCCATCAAGGTTTGGCTGCCGTGAAGTCTTTAGACGATATTGAAAAAACAGATGATAGCAAGTTACCTGATCCCTTTTTAGATGAAACGGCTTATATCACCCTCGATATGGCTGACGTAGAAAAAATAGCTAAAACAAACTCAAAGTAATTTTTTATTACTGTTAAAAAACGCGCTTAGGCGCGTTTTTTCTTAATCACAATCACTAAAAACAGTACCAATTCGATAAAGACCACGCACATTTAATCATATTGGCATTAGTACCGTTCAAGAGGAACATGTATGAACCAAGCGCAAGAAAAACACCTAAAAGATTATACCAAGCCTTCATTCACCATTACCCATGTTGATTTGAACGTTATTCTAGATGGCAAAAACACTAAAGTGACAGCCATCAGTAAGGTGATCCGTAATGGTGAGCATCAGCATGATTTAGTGCTTGATGGCGAACAACTTTCGCTAAGTACAGTGAAACTTAATGGTGTAGCGGCTAACTATCGTCAACACGACAACCAATTAATAATTAGTACGGACCAAAATGAGTTTGAATTAGAAGTGGTCACTTTGCTTGACCCTGAGGCAAATTCGAGTCTTGAAGGGCTTTACATGTCAGACGGTGCTTATTGTACCCAATGTGAAGCAGAAGGATTTCGCCGGATCACCTATTTCTTAGATAGACCCGATGTTCTGGCTATTTATACCGTGCGCGTTGAAGCCGATAAACAGGCATTTCCATTTTTGTTAAGTAACGGCAATTTAATTGATAAAGGGGAGATGCCTCGTTCTGGTCGTCATTTTGTCAAATGGCATGATCCATTCCCTAAACCAAGTTACTTATTTGCCTTGGTCGCTGGAGACTTTGATTTACTTAATGACAGTTTTACGACTCAAACTGGTCGTGAAGTCAAACTGCAAGTTTTTGTTGATAAAGGCAACTTACATAAAGCTGATCACGCTATGGCATCATTGAAGAAATCAATGAAATGGGATGAAACTCGTTTCGGTCTTGAATATGATCTTGATATTTATATGATTGTTGCAGTTGATTTTTTCAATATGGGTGCGATGGAAAATAAAGGCTTGAATGTCTTTAATACCAAATACGTGCTCGCTGATAAAGCCAGTGCAACAGATGAAGATTATCATGGTATTGAGTCGGTTGTAGGTCATGAGTACTTCCATAACTGGACAGGTAACCGAGTCACGTGTCGTGATTGGTTTCAGTTAAGTTTAAAAGAAGGCTTAACGGTATTTCGTGATCAAGAATTTAGTTCCGATGTTGGGTCGCGCGCAGTTAACCGAATTCATGCTATTCGAGTGATGAAAAATCAACAGTTTGCTGAAGATACCGGTCCAATGTCACATCCTATTCGGCCTGAAAGTGTAATTGAAATGAACAATTTCTACACTGTGACGGTATATAATAAAGGCGCTGAAGTTATCCGCATGATGCACACCATTCTAGGCGAAGAAGGCTTTCAAGCTGGAATGAAGTGCTATTTTGAGCGTCATGATGGCCAAGCGGTAACCTGCGATGACTTTGTTAATGCTATGCAAGATGCTAGCGGTAAAGATTTAACCTTATTCCGTCGTTGGTATAGCCAAGCTGGTACACCCGTTGTGACGGTAAAAGACCGTTTTGATGCGGATAAAGGTGAGTACCATTTAACCGTTACTCAACAAGTGATGTCGCAAGGTGTGAAGGGCCAAACCTTGCATATTCCGTTCAGTGTTGAGCTGTTGGATAGTGTAGGGCAATCAATAGTCAATAAAGTGCTAGATGTGACTAAAGCCAACCAAACCTTTGTGTTTGATGGACTAGAAAGCGCACCTATAGCATCTTTACTACAAGATTTTTCTGCACCTGTTAAATTGGTTTACGATTTTAGCATTGATCAACTTGTGCATCTTATGCGCCATGCTTCTAGCGAAGTGGCGCGTTGGGAAGCATCTGTGCAGTTAGTGAGCCAAGCCATTTGGAATAATGTTGCTCAGTTGCAAAAGCAGCAAGTCATGATGGTTGATACTCGTGTTGTTGAAGCATTTAGAGGCGTCATTTTAGATGCGAAAATAGACCAAGCTTTAGTGGCTGAGATTTTGTCTATTCCTACTGCTTCTGCATTAATTGAGCAGGTAGATAGTGTTGATTTAGATGCTTTGGCCAAAGCCAGAGAGTTTGTTGTTGAAGAACTTGCATCAGCTTGTGAAGATGAATTATTGGTACGTTATCGAGAGCTGATACTTATAGATAACGCTGGTGCTCGTGCATTTAAAAACATTGCCTTGTCATTGTTATGTCAAGTGTCCGATACTCATGAATCATTAGTTGAAAAGCAATATTATTCAGCTAAAAATATGACTGATAGCTTAGGGGCTTTGAAAGCGGCAGCTACAGCCAAACTAGCCTGTTTACCTATGTTATTAAGTGACTTTGAGTCTACGTGGGAATCAACGCCATTAGTGATGGATAAATGGCTGACATTACAAGCGTTAGTGAATAGCGATGAAGTGATAGATCAAATTAAAACGCTGACAAAACACAGCAGTTTTAGTTTTTCTAACCCGAACCGAGTACGTTCATTGATTGGGGCTTTTGCCGCCGCAAACACTTATCAATTTCATCGTGCTGATGGCGAAGGCTACCGTTATTTGACTAAAATTTTAGTCAAATTGAATAAGTCGAATCCACAAGTCGCATCGCGAATGATCACACCATTAATTCAGTTTGCCAAATTCGATCAACATCGTCAGCAATTAATGAAACAGTGTTTAGCAGAGTTAAAAGCTTTACCGGATTTATCAAAAGATTTATATGAAAAAGTCACTAAATCATTGGCCGAATAATAGCGTCACGGCTATTCATCTAGTATGAATAGTTAGACTGTTTAGTATGTTAAAAAGGAGAGCTTGCTCTCCTTTTTATGGAGTAAATTATGGAGTTATTATTTTCTCTTAACGTAAGTTATGAAGCATTTCTACCATATTACCAAGGACTTGCAGAGAAAGTGCAAGTAAGAGATCACCACGGTCGTGTGTTGCACATCAATGGTAAGTATTTTAGACCTTATTTAACCCCTCAAGGTATTCAAGGACAGTTCAAATTAGTCCTTAACCAAGATGGGAATTTCAAATCACTTAATAAATTATAGAGTATTTACTTCAAACGTTTGATTGATTAGTGGTGTGTGAAGTAGCGCCCCGTTAATATATATAAGTCTATGAAAATAAACTTTTTTCGTTAATGGTTAAATGACTGTAATTATATCGTCTGTGTTAATTCAAATATAGGCTGGTTTTATTTTGTCGTTTTTACCCCGACATCGTTAATTTTCTTAAACATTTTCTTTTTTTTGACCTTGCTCAATATAGTTAAATGCTGTAACAATGGTGTTGCCTGTGGGCTAACAAGATGTTGGTTAAATTCCTATAACAACTAATCCAACAGGTTACGGAGATGAACTAAAATGAATATTGTTAAAAAAAGATTTAACAAGTCGGCTCTCGCTTTGGGGGTGGTGTCGGCATTATGTTTGGGGATGAGCACTTCAGCCTCAGCCGTTTCTTTTGATTGGGGTGATGTACGAGGTACATTTGACTCAACTTGGACTGCAGGTGCGAGTTGGCGTGTGTCAGACCGCGATTGGAATAATCAAATCGGAAAGGTAAACCAACCACAATTCGATTGGTCTGGTTATTCGGCATTTGGTGGTGCGTTTGGATCAACCAAATATACCTCAACAGAAATTTGGACTCAGCCTGGTTCTTATTCAAGCAACAATGACTTAAGTAATTTGTTGTATGCGCAAGGTGATACTACTTCTGAGATTGTTAAAGGTCTTCACGAGTTATCACTGAAGTACGAAAATTACGGTATCTTTTTACGCGGTATGTATTTTTACGATCGCAAATTAAATGATGGTGATTATGGCTTTAACGATCCATTAACCGGAAAAGAATTCGATCCTTGTGAAGATAACAAAGCATCAGAAGTGCAATGTAAAGATATTCGCTTACTAGATGCATTTGTTTACGGTAACTGGGACTTAAATGACGGTGCTAACCCATTAAGTGTTCGCGTGGGTAACCAAGTCGTTTCATGGGGCGAAAGCACCTTGATTTCTCACGGCATTGCTGAAATCAATGCTGTAGACTTAAATATTCTTAATGCACCCGGTGCGGAGCTCAAAGAAGCATTCCGTCCACAAGGCATGGTTTGGGCATCGTTAGGTTTATCTGAAAACTTAAACCTAGAAGCATTCTATCAGTATGATTGGCAGCCAATTTGGATCCCTACACCGGGGTCAAACTTTGCAACCAATGATTTTGCTGGATATGGTGGCTACAACCAAAATGCGCAATTGGGTTTCAACTCCAATCCAGATATCAACCAAGATTTCCTTATTTCAGAATATTCACGTTTATATGAAGCTGCAGCCGCTACTGGGTTTAACTCAGCATATGCCGCTTACATGACTGCTTATTCAACTAAGGTTGCTTTGGTTCAAGATGCTGCAGATCCTAGTGATGATGGCCAATTTGGGGTTAAATTAGGCTATTACTCTCCAGAACTGGGCGAAACTGAGTTTGGTTTTTATTACATGAATTACCACAGTCGTCGTCCAATTATTAGTGGTACTGCCTCTAACTTTACTGCAGAAGCTATTGGTCGTGATTATGGCCGTTTAGCACAAAGTGGTGGGAACATTGACCGCGAACTTTTGTTAAGTATGGAAACCTTTACCAAATCGCAAATTGTATATCCTGAAGATATCCAGTTGTATGGTTTTAGTTTTAACACTTTGGTAGGCGACACTTCTGTTGCCGGTGAAATTTCTCATCGTGTTGATGAGCCATTGCAAATTGACGACGTTGAATTACTTTTCTTAGCGATGCCTCAGCAGCTAGCTAATGCGGGTCTTCGTCCTGATTTAGATGGTATTTCACAAATGGATAATGTGGAGCCTGGCTCAAACGCTGAGGGGTATATACTTACCGATACGACTCAAGCACAGGTAACCTTTACCCACTTATTCGGCCCGACATTAGGTTTAGATAATCTAACCATGCTTGCTGAAGTCGGTGGTGTGTGGATCCATGATATGCCTGGTTTTGACGAATTACGTCTAAACGGTCCAGGAACAGCTCGTTCTGGTGGTAACCCAGAAATGACTGGTATTATTGCCGCATTACATAATGGTCCTGAAACCAATCCATTCCCAACAGATTTTGCGTGGGGTTATCGTTTAGTGGCGAAAGCTGACTTTAACAATGTGTTTGCTGGTGTGAACATGTACCCAAGAGTGATTTTCTCTCATGACGTTGATGGCATTACACCGGATCCAATGTTCTTATTCACCGAAGGCAGAAAATCTGTCGCTTTGGGTGTGAACTTTGATTATCAAAGTCGTTGGGGCGCAGATATTTCTTACAACAGCTTCTTTGGTGGCGTAGGAACAACAAATGCGATGACAGACAGAGATTACATCTCTTTCAACGTCAAGTATTCGATTTAGAAGGATAATTATAATGAAGAAACTGACGATATTATCGGCAGCAGTGATGCTAGCACTAAGTGCACCTGCTGCGCTGGCGAAAGTATCACAAGCTGATGCAGACAAATTGGGTACAACATTAACCCCTATGGGTGCAGAAAAAGCGGCTAATGCCGATGGTTCAATTCCTGTTTGGAGTGGTGGTATTAGCAAACCTATAGCGGGTTACACTAAGGGTATGCATCATCCAGATCCTTTCCCAACTGACAAAGTGCTATTTACGATCACTAATGAAAATAAAGCCCAGTATGCTGAGTTTTTAACCCCGGGTCAGAAACAATTATTTGAAGTATATCCAGATACTTACAAAATGAATGTCTATGAAAGTCGCCGTACTGCAGCCGTACCTCAATATGTTTATGATGCGACTAAAGCCAATGCCGTTAGAGCTGAGTTAGTTTCACAAGGTAACGGTATTACTGGGGCGACCATTGGTGTGCCATTTCCAATCCCTGCTAACGGTTTAGAAGTGATTTGGAATCATATTTTACGTTATCGTGGTGTTGATGTAGAAACCTATCGTAGCCAAGCTGCGCCGATGTCTAATGGTTCTTACACTTTGGTTGAAAACGCTGAGGAAATTCGTTTTGAATATTCTCGTCCAGAGGTGACATTAGAGAAACTTAAAGAAACAAATACATTGTTTTACTTTAAACAAGTTGTGACTCAACCAGCACGACTCGCTGGTACAGCATTACTTGTAAAAGAAACCATGGATCAAGAGGCTCTTCCACGCCAAGCTTGGACTTATAACACTGGACAACGCCGAGTTCGTAAAGCGCCTAACGTAGCTTTTGATACACCTGGTACTGTGTCTGATGGGTTAAGAACAACAGATGATTTCGATATGTTTAACGGCTCTCCAATGCGTTATAACTGGGAATTAGTCGGTAAGAAAGAGATTTACATTCCATACAATGATTATCGTTTACATTCAGATGCGTTGAAATATGACCAAATTTTAAAACCTGGCCATATTAACCCTGAATATCCACGTTATGAAAAACATCGCGTATGGGAAGTCAAAGCGACGTTAAAAGAAGGCATGCGTCATACATATAAAACTCGTGTGTTTTATATTGATGAAGATTCATGGCAAGTTGCAGTAACTGATATATATGATAATCGCGATGAGCTTTATCGTGTTGGTGTCGCTCATCTTATCAACTATTATGAAGTGCCTGCGCTTTGGAGTACCTTAGAAGTGTTCCACGATCTTCAATCTCGCCGTTATTTAGCAATGGGTCTAGACAACGAAGGTCGCATGTATAATTTTGATGCATCGCTTTCTGAAGCTAACTTTACCCCAGACGCCCTAAGACGTGCCGGTATTCGTTAACAAGCCATAAATAAAATGGGGCGCGGTTGCGCCCCTATAAATTGTAAAGGAAGTTTGTATGACGTTTAGCATGCTTCGCAGTGCAGTGGCGATTGGGATTAGTGCATGTTTATATACTACTTCAGTAGATGCTCAACTCGATCCACTCTCTGTTCAGATTCAACCCCTAGCTCAATCCTCTTTATTGCTTGATATTGCTAATGCTGGTGACAAACTTGTCGCGGTAGGCCAACGCGGTAATGTGTTGCTTTTGGACAATAATCAATGGCACCAAGTCGCGACCCCTGTATTGTCTCAATTAACCAAAGTGTTTTTTTTCGACGACAAACAAGGTTGGGCTGTCGGCCATGATGCCACCATCATCCACACTCAAGATGGTGGATTAACGTGGTCGGTGCAGATGCAATCTGCTGAAATAGAGAAACCTTTTCTAGATATTCGTTTTTATAGTCCCGTTGATGGTATTGCGGTGGGCGCTTATGGATTATTTTATCGCACCGCTGATGGCGGTAAAACATGGCAACAAGAATTTCATCAAGAATTATTATTTGAAGAAGATATTGCCTATTTAAATGAACTTAAAGCAGAAGATGAAGCATTGTATTTATCTGAGCGAGCTTCATTATTACCCCATTTCAACCGTTTAATTCGCCTAAAAGATAAACGATTGTTGCTTGTGGGTGAGCTTGGCTTGGTAGCGGTATCAAGTGATAACGGCCAAACATTTTCGAAAACTAACTTTGATTATGATGGTTCAATGTTTAATGCCATTGAAGTTGGCGAAGATGTTTATGTCATGGGCTTACGTGGTCATGTGTTTAAGTCAGACTTAGCGCTATCCGCATGGCAAGAAGTTAATTTACCTGTCCAATCATCAATTAATAGCGCACTTATTACCGCTAATAATGACCTATACCTGGTGGGAAATGCTGGGATTGTGTTGTCAGTAGATGATGATAAAGCAACAATTGTTGCCAGACGCCAAGGTGAAAATATAGTGGCAATTGCTAAAGACAGTAAAGGCCAGTTATGGTTTGCCGGTTCTAAGGGACTGTTCCAGCTTGATTAACCTTTTGGTTAAACTGGACAATTAAAACAACAATAATAGGGCCGAAAAGATGTTAGAAAAACTGGTCAATGGATTTGAATCTCATTTATTCCGCAATCGAAAATGGGTCATCATTTCGTTTATTTTTATTACTTTTTTCTTAGGGTATCAAGCCAGCCAATTAAAAATGGATGCTGCTTTTAGTAAAAATATCCCACTCAATCATTCGTACATGCAAACGTATACCAAACATCAAAAAGATTTTGGTGGTGCTAACAGTATTATGGTGGCGGTAGAAGATACCAGTGGCAATATATTTAACCCGGTATTTTTTGATGCGCTCAAAAATGTGCACGATCAATTATTTTTTATTCCGGGTGTAGAACGTTCTCAGGTTAAGTCGTTATTCTCACCTTCAACTCGTTTTACCGAAGTCGTAGAAGACGGCTTTGCCGGTGGTCCGGTGATCCCCGCTGATTTTAGTAATGATGATTACGGTCTTAAAATCGTTCGCGATAACATTGAAAAAGCTGGCATTGTAGGCCGACTTATCGGTAATGATTACACCTCTGCCATGGTGTCTGCGCAGTTAATGGAGTTTGACCCTCAAACGGGTGAGGCTATTGATACTATTGCGTTTGCAAATCAATTAGAGCAAGAGCTTCGTGGCAAGTTTGAAAACGATAAGATTAAAATTCATATTATCGGTTTTGCAAAAATGGCTGGGGATGTTGCTGAGGGCGCTAAAGGCGTACTGCTGTTCTTTTTAATCGCCATTGCGATTACTGCTGTAATGGTATACCTATTTTCAAAATCGATAGTGCTAACCGTCTTACCACTAGTGTGTAGTTTGGTTGCAGTATTTTGGCAATTAGGATTATTAACCGTGGTTGGCTTTGGTTTGGACCCAATGTCGATTTTAGTGCCGTTTTTAGTGTTTGCTATTGGTGTCAGTCACGGGGTACAGATGATCAATGCTGTACGTCGTCGTGTGCTTGATGGCCAAACAACTAAAGCCGCTGCAGCGTCCGCATTTCGTAGCTTATTAGTGCCCGGTGGTGTTGCATTATTATCTGATACGGTTGGTTTTTTAACCTTACTGTCAATTGATATTGGTATTATTCGTGAGTTGGCTATTTCTGCATCGTTAGGTGTCGCGGTTATTATTTTAACCAATCTGATTTTACTACCATTGGTGATTTCATATTTTGAATTACCGAGTAAGCAAGACAGTCTTGAAAAACGTCAAAAAATTGAAAATATTTGGCGTGGTTTGTCTAAATTTGCGACCCCTAAATATGCCATTGTCGTATTGATTTCGACTGCGATACTTTACGCGGTTGGTTTTCAACAAGCGTCCAAAATGCAAATTGGTGATTTACAGGGCGGGGCGCCTGCACTGCATCAAGACTCTCGTTATAACCAAGACACTTTCTTTATCACTAAACATTTTTCAATTACAACTGATGTAATGTCTGTGATTGTAGAAGCTACACCAGAAGCCTGTACTTATCATTCATTGTTATCTCAGATAGATCAGTTCGAATGGATGATGGCAAATACACCTGGGGTAGAGTCAACGGCAAGCTTGGCATCTATTGCTAAGAAAGTGAATGCAGGATTTAACGAAGGTAACCCTAAGTGGGAGATTTTACCGCGTACCACCGCGAGTTTAGTCCAAGCCGTTGGCCAAGTACCGACAACATCTGGTTTGCTCAATAGTAATTGCTCGGTTATGCCTGTGTACTTGTTCTTAAAAGATCACAAAGCTGAAACCATCGAGGTGGTTGTAGACAAAGTTAAAGCGGTTGCCGCACAACTTAACTCTGACACTTTGCAATTTAAGCTAGCATCAGGTCCTGTTGGTGTCATGGCCGCCACAAATGAAGCCGTGAGCGAAGCTCAGCTACCAATGATGCTATATGTATATGGCGCTGTGTTTGTACTGTGTTTAATTAGCTTTAAGTCACTCAAAGCGACGATTGCGGTAATTATTCCACTTTATGTGGTATCAACATTAGCGCAAGCATTAATGACCTTGCTTGATATTGGTTTAGCGGTGAGTACCTTACCGGTGATTGCATTAGGTGTGGGTATCGGCGTTGATTACGGGATTTATATCTTGTCGACGATGTCCAATAAACTCAGTAATGGCATGCCGGTGCAACAAGCGTATTTCGAAGCTCTCGTTGAACGTGGTAGTGCGGTTATCTTTACCGGCCTAACGTTAGCCATTGGAGTGAGCACTTGGTTCTTCTCAGACCTTAAATTCCAAATGGATATGGGAATTTTGCTGACATTTATGTTTTTAGTGAATATGTTGGGAGCAATTATTATTCTACCCGCACTTTCAGCGATGTTTTGGCGAAAAAAGTAACTAAAACATGTAATTAAATAAAAAAGGGAGCTTAGCTCCCTTTTTTATTTTGCATAGTTACTCTATGCAAACGACTTAAATGTCATTTTAAACGCTAATCTATGCTGCCGACTGGATTTATAGAGGATGTACCACTAAAATTTTCCTCGATATAGCAGCAATTTAGTAATAAACTTTGCACAAGATCTCAAATATGAGTTTCTTTTGTTAAACGAAAAACAGTTATTTACGTGCTACACACAAAATGACTCGGACCGACACAATCAACAAGCCGAAGCATCCATATAATGATAAGAGCGCTGCCATAGACGCTTAAGGAATCTGCAACATGGCCTTGAAAGATGCAATGCCTTCAGTACTACTGGAAAATGTAGTCAATTTAATTCACACAAAAATCCCTCATTCTCAAGCCAAACAAGTTGAGCAATTTGCCAATTGCCTCTACGCCCATATGTCAAAAGACGATCTCAATGCTCGTAATGACAGTGATTTATATGGTGCTGTAGTGAGCCTTTGGAATGCGCTGAATAAAACGGCCCAGGATCAAACCCACATCCGTGTATTTAATCCTAGCCAAGCAAAACATGGCTGGCAGTCAACTCACAGCATTATTGAGGTTATCCAACTTGATATGCCTTTCTTGGTTGACTCGCTCTCAATGGCGTTAAATCGAATGGGCATCACTGCCCATGTGATGTTACATACGCCATTAGCCGTTGTACGTGGTAATAACAACAATGTGTCAGATGTGTCATTTGTTAATGACACAACTGATAACAGCAATAATGTTGCTGTATTCTTGGTCGAAATTGATAAACAAAATAGTGATGCTGACATTAAAGCGATTGAAAAAGAAATTCAATCTGTACTTGCTGATGTCTCAGCGTCGGTCAATGATTGGCAATTAATGTCAGATACATTAACCGAGACTATTAAGCAATTACCTTCACGTCCATTCCCTGGTGATAAAACGGAATTGAAAGAGTCAGTTGATTTTTTAAACTACTTGAACAACCATCATTTCACTTTGCTTGGCTATCGTTATTACGATTTAAAACGTGTTGAAGGTGATGTTGAGCTTGTTCCTAATATTGAATCTAGCTTAGGGCTAATGAACCGTTCAAAAACCTCACACAGTGAGCGTGGTTTATTACTTTCAAGTTTATCTGATTCAGCCCGTAAAGAGGCATTAGATGAAAGCTTACTTGTTCTCACCAAGAGCTCTGCTAAAAGTCGTGTACATCGTCCGGCTTATGTAGATTATATTGGTGTTAAACGTTTCGATAAAAAAGGCAACGTAATCGGTGAAGATCGCTTCATTGGTTTATATGCTTCAAATCTTTATAACCGTAGCCCACGCGAAATTCCATTATTGGGCGAAAAGGTTCAGCGCATTCTTGATAATTCAGGGCTAACTCCGCGCTCGCATGATTATAAAGCGTTGATGAACATTCTTGAAAACTTACCTCGTGATGAGCTAATTCAAGCTAAAGATCCTGAGCTATCAAACATAGCTCATGGTGTTTTGGAAATGCAAGATCGCGATAAGTTAAAGCTGTTTGTGCGTAAAGACGGTTATGGTCGTTTCTTGTCGTGTTTAGTGTATGTGTCTAAAGACCGCTACAACACTAAGTTACGCCAAGACACTCAACGCATTTTGGCACAACATTTCCAAAGTAATGAAGATGTTGAGTTCACCACGTATTTTTCTGAGTCTACTTTGGCTCGCACTCACTATATTATCAAAGTTGATAATAACAATATGGATGTTGATGTGGCCGCCATTGAAAAAAATCTTATTGAAGCCGCTCGCTCGTGGGATGACAAACTGCACACTGCATTAAACAATGCCGTTGGTGAACAAGCTGGAACAGGACTGACAAAGCGTTATTTAAATGCGTTCCCACCTAGCTATAAAGATGATGTATTACCAAGTTCTGCTGTGGTTGATATGCAGCATTTAGAAGCTTTGGATGATGATCACAAGTTAGGCATGTTGTTCTATCAGCCACAAGAGTCGGCGTTAAATGACAATAAAGTTCGCTTAAAACTGTTTCATAAAGACGAGCCAATTCATTTGTCTGATGTTTTGCCAATGCTTGAAAACTTTGGCTTACGCGTGATCAATGAACGTCCGTACGAAGTGAAAACCAATGATGGCGCGACATTCTGGATTTTAGATTTCTTAATGACAGTGCAAGGCGCTGCCACAGAGAATCTAGCCGACAGTCAAGACCGTTTCCAAACGGCTTTATTGCAAGTGTGGCAGAAGAAGTTAGAAGATGACGGCTTTAACCGCATGGTACTGTCAACAGGCCTCAGTGGTCGTGAAGTGTCTATTTTGCGTGCTTATGCTAAGTATATGCGTCAAATAGATGCAACATTCAGTCAGTCGTACATCGAAGAAACGTTTAGCCGTTATCCTAAATTAGCGGACTTATTGGTGAAAATGTTCATCCGTAAGTTTAACCCTAAACTAAAAACGCGCACCTTAAGTAAGTTCCTTGAACAGGTGAACATACAACTTGATGACGTTTCAAGCTTAGATGATGACCGGATTATTCGTCGTTACTTAGATTTAATAAACGCCACATTACGAACTAACTTCTATCAAACTGCAGTCAGCGGCAAAGCGAAAGACTATATCTCGTTTAAATTTGCACCGAGCTTAATCCCAGAAATGCCTAAGCCGATGCCTAAGTTTGAGATTTTCGTGTATTCGCCTCGTGTTGAAGGTGTGCATTTACGCGGTGGTAAAGTGGCCCGTGGTGGTTTACGTTGGTCTGATCGTCGTGAAGACTTCCGTACCGAAGTACTCGGTTTAGTAAAAGCACAACAAGTTAAAAACACCGTGATTGTGCCTGTAGGCGCAAAAGGTGGTTTTGTGTGTAAGCAACTGCCGACAGAAGGTGGCCGCGAAGCATTATTCACTGAAGGGCAAGAATGTTACCGTATCTTTATCCGTGCGTTATTAGATATTTCAGACAACATTGTTAATGGTGAAGTGGTTCCACCCGCAGATGTTGTACGTCACGATGAAGACGATCCATATTTGGTTGTTGCTGCTGACAAAGGCACGGCAACATTCTCAGATATTGCTAATGCGATTGCGATTGAATATAACTTCTGGTTAGGCGATGCGTTTGCTTCTGGTGGTAGTAACGGTTATGACCACAAGAAAATGGGTATTACTGCACGCGGTGCATGGGAGTCGGTTAAACGCCATTTCCGTGAAATTGGTGTAGATTGCCAAACTACTCCATTTAGTTGTGTGGCGATTGGCGACATGGCTGGTGACGTATTTGGTAACGGTATGCTGTTATCTGAGCAAACTCAATTGGTCGCTGCATTTAACCATATGCACATCTTTATTGACCCTACGCCCAAAATTGCAGAAAGCTATGCTGAGCGTCAGCGTTTATTTGTACTGCCACGCTCAAGCTGGGAAGACTATAACGCTAAACTGATTTCTAAAGGCGGCGGGATATTCTTACGCTCTGCTAAGTCAATTAAATTGACACCAGAAATCAAGAAGATGTTGGACACTGACAAAGACACCATGAACCCAACTGAACTGATGAAAGAACTACTGAAAATGCCAGTAGACTTGATTTGGAATGGTGGTATTGGTACCTACGTTAAGTCGAGCAAAGAATCGCATGCTGAAGTAGGCGACCGTGCCAACGACACCTTACGTGTTAATGGTAAAGAAGTACGTGCTAAAATCATCGGTGAAGGCGGTAACTTAGGTTGCACTCAATTAGGCCGTATTGAATACTGCGCTAATGGCGGCCGTATGAATACCGACTTCGTCGATAACGTTGGCGGTGTAGATTGTTCAGATAACGAAGTTAACATCAAAATCTTCTTAAACACGTTAGTGGCAGAAGGTGAGTTAACCGTTAAACAGCGTAACCGTTTACTTGAAGACATGACTGACGAAGTCAGTGAAATTGTGATTAAAGATTGTAAAGATCAAACCCGTACGATTTCGGTTACCCAAGTACATGGTGTGTCACAGCTTAAAGAGCAGATTCGTTTTATTCAGTATCTTGAAAAAGACGGTAAACTTGACCGCGCACTTGAGTTCTTACCAACTGATGACGATCTTGCCGAACGTTTAGCCAATGGCCGTGCTTTAACTCGTCCTGAGTTATCGGTATTAGTTGCTTACGCTAAAATGGTACTTAAAGAACAGCTCGTGACACCTGAAATCACTGAAGATGCATTTTTAAGCAAGTTATTAGTGGCTTATTTCCCTAAAAAGTTACAAGCAAAATACGCTGATAAAATGACCGCACATCCTCTACGTGGTGAAATTATTGCTACATCATTAGCTAATGAATTGGTTAATGATATGGGCTTTAATTTTGTACAACGTATGCAAGATGAGACCGGTGCAACAGTTGCTGAAGCGGCTATTAGTTATACTATGGCCCGAGAAATCTTTGGTCTTGATGAGTTAACCGCTTCTATTACTGAGTTAAATGGTGTTATTCCGGCACATGTGCAGGGTGAAATGCTACATCAGTTACGTCGTAATATGCGTCGAGCATGTCGTTGGTTTATTCGTCATCGCAATCGTGCTCATGATATTGATCAAACAGTGGCATTCTTTAAGCCTGTATTTGAACAGCTTAAAGCTAACGTTGACCAGTATATGATTGAAGCTGAAGTTAAAGTGATTTCTGCTGAAATTACTACTCTAGTAAAAGAAAATGTCCCTGAAGCAGTTGCACTAATTGTCGCTAAAATGAGTACATTATTCTCTGCGTTAGACATTGCACAAATTGCTCAAATCGAGAATAAGTCAGTTGATCTGGTATCAGAAACTTACTTCAAACTCGGTGCAAAAGTTGAATTACATTGGTTCTTAGAACAAATCAATGCTCAACCTGTAGCAAACCATTGGCAAGCACTTGCTCGTGCGGCATTCAGAGAAGAACTTGATTGGCAACAACGTGCATTAAGTTCTGCAGTATTACGTACTTGTACAGATACTTGTGATGCAGATAGTGTTATTAATCAATGGATTACATTAAACAAACCATTGCTTGAAAGATGGTATCACATGCTAGCCGACTTCAAGGTTTCTCAAACCCATGAATTTGCTAAGTTCTCAGTCGCCTTAAGAGAACTGAACTTGCTGATTTTGCATTGCGAAGGTCAGAAGTAGTTTTTATAATGTGAATAAGCCCTGGCGATTGCCGGGGTTTTTTTTAGGTCTAGGAGAAAACATGTTTTACAAACTCGCGCAAAAAGTAATGTTTCAGATGGACCCTGAGTTAGCCCACAATATCGCGATTGGCAGTTTGAAAATGACCGGAAACAATCTGTTAAATTGTTTCTATCGTCAACAGGTTAAATCTGCTCCTGTAACCTGTATGGGACTGACGTTCCCAAATCCTGTCGGCTTAGCTGCAGGATTAGATAAAGACGGCGAGTCAATTGATGCTTTTCATGCAATGGGTTTTGGCCATGTTGAAGTCGGGACAGTAACACCACGGCCACAAGCCGGTAACGATCAACCGCGTTTATTTCGATTAAAACCTGCCAAAGGCATTATTAATCGCATGGGTTTTAATAATAAAGGTGTCGATAATCTGGTTCGTAATTTAATGGCCAAAAAGTCTGACATTATGGTTGGCGTGAACATAGGTAAAAATAAAGACACTCCAGTAGAGCAGGGTAAAGATGACTACTTAATTTGTATGGAAAAGGTTTATCAATATGCGAGCTATATTGCAGTTAATATTTCCTCTCCTAACACTCCTGGTTTACGTTCAATGCAATACGGTGAGTTATTAGATGACTTACTTAGCTCAATTAAAGCCAAACAAACTGAATTAGCCGCTAAACACGGTAAATATGTGCCAGTGGCGCTAAAAATTGCGCCTGATTTAAGCTCAGAAGAAATTAGCGCCATAGCTGATTCATTGATGAGTAATCAGTTTGATGGTGTTATCGCTACCAACACCACCTTAAGCCGCGATAATGTGGTTGGATTAAAAAATGCTGAAGAAATGGGTGGCTTAAGTGGCAAACCGTTGACGGATTTATCAACACAAGTGATCAAACAATTAGCGATCTGTTTACAAGGTAAGATCCCGATCATTGGTGTTGGTGGGATCAATAGTGCAGCAGATGCTTTAGCTAAATTTGACGCTGGCTCAACTATGGTGCAGATATACTCTGGTTTTATCTATCAAGGTCCTAAATTGGTTGATCAGATCGCTAGAGCTTATTGTAAAAAATAGTGACTAAAATATAACGTTATTGATCAAAAATCATGCCGCGATCGAATTTTAGATCATTCGATCGCGCTAACACTATGAAATTTATGTTATAATTTATAATTAAATTTTGATATTGGGTGAAAAATAAACTATTATGCACAAGTGTTCAACATTTAGGTGCAGATTGCCATGTTATTAATGCCAAACAAGGACTGGCATTGGGAATACAATGAAACTTGCAAGCAGCTAAGTATTTCATTGGGTTCCGAGATGGAGTTCTTAACCCCATACAAGACAAAACTATTAATTCCAGATGCGTTAACCGCAACTGAATTTAATCTTGAACACGCAAAATTCTACATTAAAATGCTCGAAACACTTCCTAAAGTGCTACACATCTCTGATGCAGGTATTGTACAAACCGCTTTAAATGCCACCGCTGCCCATTTTTTATTACAATCACAAATGCCCAAGTCTTGGTTTTTCGACGTGAGTGATGAGTGTGTTTATTGCGAAGTCGGTAAGTTATTTCAACTTAATTGTGGTTATTCAAAAGTATTAGCATTAGTGGTTGATAATGGCTTACAAGCCGCAACAGTGATGATTCTATCGCAATACTGTCAGTTATCAGACAGCAAATCGCTAGTACAATTCGACACCATTAAAGTGATGCATAATCGTTTGCACCCATTGCGTAAAGCCAGACAAGTCGTGGCAGCTTAATAAATATCATTGAAGTTAATGTGCGTAATAAAATAATGCCAAACATAGAGTTTGGCATTTTTGTTTTAGCTCATTTTCTTAAAAAAATTTAACTCATTTTACGCAGCACACTAAGCGGCGCAATACGTAATACCCAATGCAAAATAGCCCATGGATAACTCGGTACATAAGCATTAGCTTTCTCTTTTTGAATCGCTTTCACCATAGCTTTACAACCTGTCTCGGTGTCGACAATAAACGGAACCGTTTTAACTTTTTCATTAATTTCACTGCGAATAAAGCCAGGGTGTATACACGTCACTTTTATTGGTGTGTTCATCACATCGATACGGATACCTTCAGATAACGACGTTAAGGCTGCTTTTGTAGCCGCATAAACGGTCATGGCACGTCTAAATCCACGCACTGCACTAATCGAAGAAATAGTGACAAGATGGCCATTGTTTTGCTCACGAAAAATGGCCATCGCAGCTTCACATTGGGCTATTGCAGCAATAAAGTTAGTTTGCGCAGTTTGTAAGTTAGCTTCAAAAAAACCGCTACCAATTGCAGCACCTTTGCCCATTCCAGCATTAACAATGACGCGATCTAGTTGGCCTAATTCTTGTTTAAATTGACTAAATACTTCAAATACTTGTGGGTGGTCGTTCACATCAAGTGATTTAATTAACACCTGTATATTGGGATTAATCACCAATAATTCTTGCTTTAATTCTTCGAGGCGGTCTATTCGTCTAGCACACAAGGCTAGATTATGGTTTTGCTTAGCAAATTCAATTGCCATACCGCGGCCTAAACCTGAACTCGCCCCAGTGATTAATATGTTTGTCCGTTTCATAATGTGCTCTTTTTTTTGTTTTAATTGTTTTGCTAAATGTGTTGAGCATCGTCACTTAACGATACTCACAAAGTGAATATAACTTAAATTAAGCTGTGTAAATGGCGTTGCTCCCCATCAAAAAAGCTATGCTCATTTAAGGTAATTAAACTCAGTCGTTGTCGTTTTAACTGTAATTGGCTCACACCGCAATTAACTAGCTGTTTATTGATATTAAAAAATTGACCTTCTGGTACTGATAATATTTGCATTATCGCGGCACTAATTACGCCACCAGAGGTGAATACAAACACAGTGTCATTGTCATTTGTCTGCTCGATCAGTTGTTGTAATCCTTGGCTTACACGTTGAGTAAAGTGTTGCCAAGATTCGTTATAGTTATAGTTATCGTTAGCGTAATTTGATTGTTGTTGCCATTGCTCAATGGCTTGACTAAATAATTCGATAAAGACCCTGGTGGGTGAAGCTTGTTGTTGGAGGTAATGCTTCATCGCTTCTGGATTGGCTAAGTCTGGTCGATAAACCGCAATCACATTTTCATGGTCAAACTCATTCCAAAGAGTACTTATCTGTAATGACTCATTCAATAAAAGTGGTGACAACGTCGATAAACAAGCATCACGAGTTTGTTGATGACGAGTCATGTTGCCGCAAATAACATGCTTAGGTTGAATTAAGCGTTGGTTAAAATACTCACCCAAATGCCTTGCTTGGCTATGGCCTAAACTTGATAAGTTGTCATAGTTATTAGCGCCAAAGCTTGCTTGCCCATGGCGGATTAAATAAATATTCGCCACGGTTATCCTTTTTGCTTCATTGCACGTTTACAGCGCCACAACAAATAATGTGAAAAAATCCAAAATTGTTTGAATGCAGGGTTGCGTGTTTGTTTATGGTGATAGCGAAAATAAATTTGCTGCACTATGCCTGCTAAACGGAATAAACCAAATACTTCATAAAAGCGAAAATCTTCAATAGTGATGTCCATTTTGTCACAGTAATATTTCACCACTTGCTCGCGAGTGAGCATGCCATCAAGGTGTGTGGGTTGGCGGCGAGTCATTTGAGCTAAAAAGTCATCATCGGCTTCAACCCAATAGGCGAGGGTATTGCCCAAATCCATTAATGGGTTCCCCAGCGTCGCCAGTTCCCAGTCGAGTATTCCATTGACCTTACTGATGTCATTTGGATCTAACACTACGTTATCAAACCGAAAGTCATTGTGGGTTAGGCAAATGCTTTCTTGTGCTGGTTTATGTTGTTGTAGCCAAGTCATCACACTTTTACCAGAAGGCACATTCCAAGTTTTAGCTTGAGTGTAGCGCTGGCTCCAGCCATCAATCTGACGCTGAGTATAACCTTCGCCTTTGCCGATGTGGTTAAGGTTAGCGGCATCAATATTCACTTTGTGTAACTCGATTAAACAATCAATCACATTGGTGCAAAGGGTTCTGGCTTGTTGTTTATCGACTTTTAAGCCTTTAGGAAGATTTTGTCTTGGGATAATGCCATTGAGCTTTTCCATGACATAAAACTCAGTCCCTAAGACATTGTCATCATCGCAATGTACCAGCATTGCAGGCACATAAGGGTACACGGGTTTAAGTGCTTGCTGTAATCGATACTCGCGCCCCATGTCGTGAGCACCTTTGGCTTTGGTGCCTTTAGGTGCACGGCGTAAAATAAGCTCGCGATTAGCGTAGCTTAAACAGTAAGTCCAATTTGATGCACCGCCAGTGTACTGGGTTATGGTTAACTCACCTTCAAGCCCATTAATGTGCTGTTTTAACCACGGGTCGATAAGCGCTGCGTCAAGCTCCTCGCCGGTACGAACCGTTTTAGCTTTATCAAGATATTGTTGGTTCATTAAGCTTGTTCCTCCCTTAACAATTGCCTAAGACGCTGTGTTTGTTTTAACACTAGTTTAAAATACCAATGTAAAGGCAATAAACGTTTTAACTGATAAAGCCGTTTGCCTTGTTGATGTGTCAGTAATAGAAATTGTTTGTTCTTTTCGCCTTGATAGGCGATGTCTGCCACTTGTGTTGCATTGATAGGTGACTTATCAAATAGCTTACCCATGAGTTTTTCCATGGTTGGTAATTGGGTGCGTAAGCTAGTACCAAGATTTGTTTTAAAAAAGCCAGGGCATAACACGCTAACATTAATATTGTCATCGGCAAGTTCTAAGCGCAACGTTTCTGACAACGATACCACAGCCGCTTTTGATGCATTATAACTGGACATAAATGGGATTGGGGTTAAACCCGCTTGTGATGCCACATTCACAATACTGCCAACACCTTGTTGTTTAAAAAGCGGTACAAATTGCTGACACATGTTAACGATACCAAATAAGTTGATTTCCATAATCCAACGCCATTGCAACATAGGTTCAGCTTCTATTTTATCTGCAGAAGCCACGCCGGCATTATTGATTAATACATCGATATGTTGCCAACGCTCATTCAGTACTTTTACGAGGGCTGTAATGCTGTCTGTGTTAGTGATATCGCAAGGCACGAAAAAAGCCTTGCCTCCTAACGCTTCGATTTCTTGGCACACCTGTTCGCCAGCTGGTTGATTAATATCTGCAACGCACACTTCGGCATGCTGACTCGCCCATTTAAGCGCAAGAGCTTTACCTAAGCCCGATGCCGCGCCGGTGATCACCACATGTTGTTGTTCTATTGGTTTCATTGTTATCACCATTATTGGTACTTTGCTAACTCAAGACGCGACACCATGGCCATATGCACTTCATCCGGTCCATCGGCTAAACGTAAACTCCTTGCCATAGCTGCAAAACCTGCTAATGGTGTGTCATGGTTCATGCCTGCACCACCATACATTTGAATCGCCATATCGACGACTTGGGTCAGCATATTCGGGACAACCACTTTAATTGCAGAAATATCGGTCATGGCGTGCTTGACGCCTAAGTTATCAATTTTCCACGCTGCATTAAGTGTCAATAATCGAGCTTGCTCTATTGCCATGCGCGCTTGGGCTATACGTTCAAGATTACCGCCTAATTTGATAATAGGCTGACCAAAGGCGATTCGAGATTTACCGCGCTCAATCGCTAATGATAAGGCTCGTTCTGCTGCGCCAATCGCGCGCATACAGTGATGAATACGACCGGGGCCTAATCGACCTTGAGCTATTTCAAAGCCTTTACCTAAACCCATAATGACATTACTTTTGGGCACACGAACATTAACGAGCTCCATCTCACCATGGCCATAAGGTGCATCATAATCACCATAGGCTGTTAGCATACGTGTGATGCTGACCCCAGGCGTGTCCATCGGCACCAATACCATGCTATGACGTTGGTGTTTTGGTGCGTCGCTATGAGACAGTCCCATAAAGATCATGATCTTACTATTTGGATGGCCCAAACCCGTTGACCACCATTTGCGGCCATTGATGACAACATCATCACCGTCTTCAATAATAGTGGCTTGCATATTGGTGGCATCCGACGAAGCCACGTCAGGTTCTGTCATCGCAAATACTGATCGGATTTCGCCAGCTAGTAGAGGTGTTAACCATTGTTGCTGTTGTTGCTTATCACCAAAGTGATAAAGCACTTCCATGTTACCGGTATCTGGTGCATTACAATTGAAGATTTCTGGGGCCAGAAGCGATCGCCCCATTGCTTCAGCTAAGGGGGCGTATTCAACACAAGTCAGCCCTTTACCTAATGTGGCATCAGGTAGAAATAAATTCCATAATCCTAGTGCTTTTGCTTGAGCTTTAAGTGCTTCTATTTGCGGTAACAGTTGCCAACGAGTCCAATCGCAACTGTGATTGATTCGTCTATTTTCTGCGAGTAATTCAGCTTCAATTGGGAGGATATATTGATTAATAAACAACGTTACTTTCGCTAAATATTGTTGTGATTTTTCTGTAGCGTAGATATTCATTTAAGCATCCTGTGTGACGTAAGCCTCAGTTATTGTCAGTATGTGACCAAGCTATTGTTAAGGGTTCAGCATATCGCAGTATTTTGAGTGAATGAAATGAAATAACATGCTAGGTTGTAATGAATGCCATTCATAGATGTGTGTGGCAAATTCATTTAACAATAGAGGTCAAGATGGCAGATACTAAAGCAATTCAGCAGCTTGACCTTAATTTGTTGAAAATATTTGAAGCGCTTTATTCTGAACAAAACATGACTTTAGCGTCAAAGTCGTTGTTTATAACGCCATCAGCAGTAAGCCATGCGATAAAACGATTACGTTTAGTGTTAAACGACCCGCTATTTGTACGCCAAGGCCTGCAAATGCAACCGACAGCTGCTTGTCAACGTATGGCTCCGCAACTTATAAGTGCGCTAAATCGAATAAGGCAAATACTGCAGCAATGTGGGGAGTTTGACCCGCTTACTACGGAGCAAACTTTTAAAATAGCCATTCATGAGGCCCTAGAAAGCCAAATAATGCCGACGCTGATTAAGCAAGTTTCGCAGTTAATTCCGCATGCGAAAATAGCCAGTATGTCATTGTCTCGGGAAAATATAGCGCGTCAATTAGCCAATGGGGAGGTGGATTTAGCCATTGATGTTGCGCGAGCGGTGAATGCCCCTTTAGCTCACAAAACCCTATTGTCAGATCCATTTTGTGTGTTGATAGACCGTCGACAACATGCAATGTATTTAGAGCCTAGTACGAAGCTGACTCCAACCGACTATGCCAATGCTGAGCATGTAGCAGTATCGAGCAGGCCCACTGGCCGAGTAATGGAAGATATTTTGTTACAACAACAAGGTATTAATCGGCACATTAAATACCGATGCCAGAGTTACCAAACAGCCGCGAAAATTGTCATAGGGTCGCCTTTTATGTTGACCTTACCGCGCTCTTTAGCGGAGCAATTTACACATCCAGATTTACATGTGTGCACAATGCCATTTGAACTACCGGACATTGATACCCATTTATATTGGCACATGAATACTGAGACCGATCCCGCTTTTGTGTGGTTAAGAGCACAAATTGAGATGGTTATTGTTGCGAAGTAATCATCTTTATTGCGGAATAGAAACGCTATTGAGCAGAAATATCGATTGGCATATCGAACCAGATCAAGCTGCATTATTACGATAGATGCAGCATGGAGTAATTAAGGGTCCCTTTTTAGCCATTATAATAAAGTCTACTATATTTGTCGGTTGCGAAGCACTATCGTGAACAACTCATCAACAAAACACAGCAGTGATAAAACAGTCCTGTTACTGAGTCTATTTTATACTATAACTAACATTGCTGAGTTCGTGTCAGTTTTCATCTCATAACCATTTTAATAATAATCATAATGTCATGGTGCCTGTATGAACCCAATTAATATGTTTTTTCGTAAAACGACAATTGCAAACCGTTTATTAGGAATGTTGGCATTAGCAATCATTGCTACTGTTATCGTTTTCTGGTTTTCATTAACACGAGTTGAAAACGTGTTAATTAATGAAAAAGAAGCCAAACTGAATGCTTTGGTAGACATCGCTACCACCATCGCGGATAAATATTATCAAGATGCTCAGTCTGGAATCCTGAGCGAAGATGAGGCCAAAGTCATGGCTTTGGCAGCAATTGATAAATTACGCTATTCAGGCAATGAGTATTATTTCAGTATTGATACTCAAGGGACGATGATCCAACATGCTTTTGCAAAGCAATTGGTGAATACCAAGGTATTAGCAATGCAAGATCCAAATGGCGTTAAGCTGTTTGAACAAATGATCCAACGTACCGAACAGCAGGATTCAGCACGAGTAGATTACATGTGGAACAAACCACAACAGGAACAACCTAGTCCAAAAATGTCAGTGGTCAAGCGTTTTAGGCCCTGGGGATGGATTATCGGGACGGGTATCTATGTCGATGATATTCAAAATGATAAAAATCAATTTATTACGCAATACTTATTGTTATTGGCTCTGGTTTGGCTGCCTGTCATCTTATTGCTGTTTTTTATCATTCGCAGTATTTCAGGGCCGATGATTGAAACCATTAGCGCGTTTAAAAATATTGCCAAGGGCGAGGGGGACTTGACCTTACGTTTGTCTGAAGAGGGTAATGATGAACTCAAACAAATCGCACATCATTTCAATGCTTTTATTGATAAAATCCAGAAAGTCATTATATCTGTCAGCCACTCGGTTGATGAGTCGAGTCGCTTAGCACAAAATATGTCGACGATTGCACAGCAGGCCAATCAAATCTCATCTAACGTACAAGCCGAAACTGAGAATGTGGCAACCGCGATAAATGAAATGTCGATGACCGCATCAGAAGTGGCTTCTAATGCGCAACTGGCAGCAGACAGTACCCACCATGCTGATAAAGAGGCAGACAAATCTGCTAACGTTGTTGATAATGCGATGAAAAAAATATCTGAATTATCCAGTGAATTAGCCGCGACAGAAGAGGTTGCTAAAGGCTTACAAGTAAGTTCAAGTAAGATTGGTCAAATTCTGGATGTGATTGTGGGAATAGCAGATCAAACTAATTTGTTAGCGTTGAATGCTGCCATCGAAGCCGCTAGAGCGGGAGAAGCTGGTCGAGGTTTTGCTGTTGTTGCTGATGAAGTTCGAACGCTTGCTAGCCGAACTCAAGCTTCAACAAGTGAAATTAATCTTATCATCGACGCAATCAGAAGTGCCATTGACAGTGTTAATGCTTCTGTTGCTAGGGCTAAAGTTAAATCATCTGAAACGGTCAATGAAACTCAACAAGTTGTAGTTGCGCTTGAAAATATTAAGTCTTCAATTGAGCAAATATCGCAAATGAATGTTCAAATAGCAGCAGCCACAGAAGAGCAAAGCACTGTTATTGGCGAACTGAATATGAATATTACTCGCATCAATGACATGTCGTTAGAAAATCGAACTCAGAATGAGCTCATTAACAAAGGCAGTATGGATATAGAACAAGGTGCTATTCAGTTACATCAACTTGTAGACCAATTTAAAGTAAAATAACCCGTCGTTAGTCAGGTTGGTTCTATTAGCCTGACTAGCTTCCGTTCGAGATAATGAGTGATGCCCAAACAGCTCTTTATCTCACAGACTCTATAACTTACTATCGATGGTGTTTTCACTTGAAATAGCCATGTCATTGATATAGTAACTGACTGATGAAAAAATCATTATGAGTTAAATACATCGCAAGTTTGCGATAGCGGACTTGAAATAAATCCATTTTAGCGATTTATTTCACCTGTTCACTCAAGTTGAGGTTACTTATTCTCTCAGAAATAGATTCAATTATTTCAGCAGTACTAGTGTGATATTTGCACCATAATGTTGATGACATCTTGATATGAGATATTGTACTGGCGTGAGAGGTTAATTATCTTAGTTTTATAAGTTTGAATATGCTCTTGTTTAAGCAGGTTTACTTGTTTCTGCTCAACAATAGTATTGACCGTGTCTTGCAAGATTAATAAACGGCGCAAACTGAAATCCAACGAGTCAATATACGCTGTCATTTGCTGCTTATTACGGGCATTTTCAAGGTTTGTGGTAGTGCGTTGTTCGAAGTCTAACTCATCAAACGCATCCATCATTTTCTGTAAATTTAAATCTTCACTCATAAGTATGATTTTTTACGTTATTTTTATAAATTATATTCATTTTTATTGAATAAGTCACTCTTTAACTTGATTTGTGGGTATGTTGATATAGTAAGTTAACGGTACTTTTTGAGTGTAATAATATATCGTTAACAATACTTGTTGAATATACTCATTCTCGGTAACCTAAGATTTTGATCTACAAGGAGGAGTCATGTTAGATCTATTGCCAGACTTATTTGATCACTACCCTGAACAATTGACGTTGTTGTCAAATCCATGGAAAGCATTCGGCGCAAAATCGATATTCTATGGTGAAGTCGTGACCGTTAAATGTTTTGAAGACAATTCAAAAGTAAAATCTGAATTAGCTAAAAAGGGTCACGGTAAAGTATTGGTTGTTGACGGAGGTGGCTCAACAAGACGTGCATTGCTTGGCGACATGATAGCCTTAAGTGCATGTGACAATGGTTGGGAAGGTATTATCATTAATGGTTGTATTCGTGACGCTGGAACCATTAACACCATGTTAATTGGTGTGCAAGCTTTAGGCGCTAATCCCATTAAAACTGACAAAAAAGGCGTAGGAGAGGTCAATGTCACAATTGAGATTGCTGGCATCAGTATTTCTCCTGGAATGATGATCTACGCAGATTTAAATGGTGTTGCTGTCAGTAGGCAGGCACTGGATTTAGCTATTTTAACTTAAAATAGCGACAGACAAGGAAGCAAAAATGAAACTAATAAAGTGGTTGTTAGCAATAGTGCTAACGTTAGTGATAGGTGTAACTGTCTACCTCACAATGTTTTTCGATTTAAATAATTTTAAACCGCAAATTGTCGATGCGGTAAAAAATCAAACTGGCCGTGATTTACAAATCAGCCAAGATTTAAGTTGGAGCGTGTTTCCCTCTTTAGGCATCAAGCTTGGGGGCATTTCGTTATCGAACCCAAATGGGTTTACCCCAGCTTCGATGCTTGATGTTAATGAGGCAGTGGCTAATGTGGCGTTGATGCCATTATTTAGCCAACAAATTGAAGTTGATTTATTAAAGCTTGATGGCTTAACACTCAACTTAGTCACTCAAAAAGACGGCAAGACCAGTTTTGATGGTTTGACTGCTGAAACATCGGCAGAAAAACCGCAATCAACCTCAAGCAATTCAGAAGCGATGTCTTTACAGACCTTAGATATTGGCGGCATTGAACTTACCAATACGAATATCAATATTATTGATATGGCCAGCAATACCACTCAAACCTTCAGTCTAAAAAGTTTTACTTTAGGACAGTTCAGCCTAGGACAATTCGCTGATTTTGCTTACGAGTTTTCAGCGACACTGCCTGATATGCAGTTAGCGTCATCTGGGCAAGGCAACGTTAAAGTCGACCAAGCATTGCAGAATGTCACGATTAATGATTTTGACATGGTGCATAAAGCCCAAGGCGATAGCTTGCCAGGCAAAGCGATTACCGCAGAGCTGAGTACACAAATGACGATGGCATTAGATGCAAAAACCATTGAGCTGCAATTGACTAAAATGTCAGCTATGGACTTAGCTGCCACTGGCGATATTAAGATTAATTATGGTAATAGCATTCCTAAAATTGCGATGAATCTTGATGTTGGCGATATTGATGTCGATGCATTACTGCCAAAGCAAGAAGGCGATGCGAAAGAAACTGAGGCAACATCTGAAACTGCGTCAACTCAAGAACCTGATTTATCGGCATTAAAGAGTATAGATTTAACTCTAAACTTAACCGCTAAATCAATTAAAGTCAGTAATATGTTAACGCAAAATTGGCAAATGAAAATGGCCATAAATAAAGGTGTATTAACGTTATCGTCGCTGACTGCCGATTTATATGAAGGTAAGCTAGTACTTAGCGCTAAGCTTGATGGTCGTAAAGCGGTACCAACTTATGTGTTTGATAAAAAATTAACTGGTGTGCAAATTCGTCCGTTATTAATCGATGCTGCTGAAGTGGATTTACTTTCTGGAACAGCGAGTTTTGAAGTTAAAGGCAGCGGTGCCAGTTTGATTGCTGATAATCTAAAAAACAATCTTAATGCAGAGGGTCAGTTTGAAGTAGCAGATGGCTCGTTGTATGGGGTTAACATTCCACAGATGATCCGTAGCGCGCAGCAAAAATTGAAAGGTGATTTATCGGCAGATAAGAAAGAAGAGCTGAAAACCGATTTTACCAGTTTGACCGGTAGTTTCACGATGAAAGATGCTGTTGTGACTAACCCTGATTTAGCGATGGCTTCACCGTTAATTCGCTTAAATGGTAAAGGCACAGCAAACATTGCCACCGAAGCGTTGGATTACACCTTAACAACCAGTGTCGTTGGGTCATTATCAGGACAAGGCGAAGCTGCTGATGAGTCACTGAAAGGTATCGACATTCCGTTAACTATCAAAGGTACATTCCAAGAGCCTAAGTTTGGCATTGATACCAAAGCGTTATTGGAAGGCCAATTTAAAGATGAGGCTGATAAAGCTAAAGAAAAGCTAAAAGAAGGATTGTTTAAGAAGCTTGGAATTTAAATCATCCATTAATGACAAGGGCTGTAGGTGCTTCGATATGAATAATACTACAGCCTTATTCAAAGCGGCTTTGTTACTGCTATACGGTTTGCCGTTAACTAACCTCAACTCGGTGTAAGAAGTGGGATATGTGAGTCGAAATGACAATATTTAGCCTATTTTATATCAAACTTGTCATTTGTTTTGCTAACAAGGCGCATTGGTACGTCAATAGCTAACCTATTGCAAGTCAATGCAACACAGTTAGCGAGACAAAGGACTGTTTTATAACCGTTTATTATCCCGAGTCGAGGTTATCTAGGCTAAAAATGGATAGTAATGTACAGTAATAACAGTATGGTTAGCCTAATCAAATTATTGAACACTGTGAACCAGTGGATTTATTAATGCGAATGTTATGCCATAAAAAAACGGACAAGTGTTCACTTGTCCGTTTTTTTATGGCTGAAATTAACTGAGTGTTTAACTCATACCAATAGCTATTTTAGCCTTTGTTCATTAATTGTGCCTTATTGGCAAAGCTAACTAGCTATTGGTCATAATCAATTTCAGTATCTGTCCTGGTTGGATCAATTTACTGTTTTGTAAACTGTTCCATTCGATTAACTCTGCAACGGTAACCTTATATTTAAGTGCTATACGCGCTAAAGAGTCACCTGATTGTACGCGATAGCTAACCGTTTTATCATTGCTTGCAGTGAGAGAGGCGACTTCATTAGGAAAAATAACTAATGATTTGCCAATGGCTAACGTGGATTGTTTTTTAAGATTATTCCACTTCATTAGTTGTGCGACGGTCACTTGCTGTGACTGCGCTATCTTCCATAATGAATCACCAGATTTAATGGTATAAGCTTGCTTGTTCGAGCTTGATTTAACCACGGTTCTACGCGCGAGTACTTGGTCTGCGGTCATGGTGACGAGATCGGGATCTTTTGCCGCAACAGGAATAATTAAAAAACGACCAGCAACAATATTATTGCCTTTAATACCGTTACTGCTTCTTATTAATGTTGCAGTGGTTTCAAATTGGTCGGCAATTTCACTGATGCTGTCACCAGATTTAATTTTATACCGAACCCAGTTAATACGGGAGTTTGGTTCAATAGTGGCTAATGCTCGTTTAAAGGAAGCCGCTTTTTCACTAGGTACAATCAATTGATGTGGACCTTGTGGGGCTGTTGCCCAGCGCTTTAAACCTGGATTAATCGCTTTTAAATCATTTATGTCAATTTGAGCCAAATCAGCAGCTAAGTTAATGTCGAGTTGGCTTTCAATATTGACTACCTCTATCTGAGGTGAATTATCAATAGGGATTAAATTGATACCGTACTTGTCTGCATGTTTAATGACATCGGCCAATGCTAATAACTGAGGCACATAATGAGCTGTTTCCCGAGGCAGCGATAGTGACCAGAAATCTGTCGATTTTCCACGGGCCTGGTTATGTTTTATTGCATTGAATATTCGACCTTCACCTGAGTTATAAGCGGCAATGGTATATAACCAATTGTGATCCATTTTGGCGTAGAGGTATTCCATTAAATCTAAAGCAGCTTTTGTCGATGAGGCAACATCACGGCGTCCGTCATACCACCAATTTGTCTTTACACCGAACGACATGGCCGTTGGCGCGGTTAATTGCCATAATCCCGAGGCATCACTTGGTGAATAGGCGAGTGGATCAAAGCCACTTTCAACAATAGGTAACAATGCTAGCTCTAAAGGTAAATTACGCTTTTTTAACTGTTCGACAATGTAATACAGATATGGCTGAGCACGTTGAGTCACGATTTCTAAATGCGTAGGATTCTCGATGTACCATTGGCGGTATTGAGCCACTAAAGCATTATCGACAACAGGAAAGCGCATTTGATTGCCGATCATGAGCCATAAATCGTTAACTTGAGCAACTTGTTCTTCAATTTGATCAAGGGTTACGGTCGCTGATTTTTTGTTTTTAGCGTTAGCTGTAACAGCGTGGGTTGTACTATCAGAACTTGGCTCTGCAGTATGGAGTGTCTGGCACCCCGTTATAGCCAGCATACTGCCAGCTATAATAATCAAGTTTGCTTTCATTTGAAGATACACTTCCTCAAGTTCTCAGGGCGTTAAAAAAAGGGCGAACATACCAAATGCCTATGAGACTCTTTTGGTCATGCTTTAGTTCAGTTTGGCATTGTAGATTAAATTATTTGGCATGTCTTATTAAAGTGTTTTCATGTTAATCTAAAATTGATTTTTCCATTCCCTTAACAATGTAAATGTCTGAATATCATCTATATTTGTTATTTTGTATTCTGTTGATATTGCGACTTGAGTCTCATTTAGATGACAACGTAGGAACGGGTTTATGGCTTTTTCTGTCGCGATTGTGCTAGGTATCGTTGGTATGTTTTGTGAGCGTAATTGGCCAACTTTGTGGGCATAATCAATCAACTGTGAATTATTTGGTGTGACATGT
The DNA here is from genome assembly GCF_040310065.1 of Shewanella sp. TB7-MNA-CIBAN-0143. Taxonomy (NCBI): domain Bacteria; kingdom Pseudomonadati; phylum Pseudomonadota; class Gammaproteobacteria; order Alteromonadales; family Shewanellaceae; genus Shewanella; species Shewanella sp. TB7-MNA-CIBAN-0143. Next base: position 4,544 of record NZ_JBEOPL010000004.1, on the reverse strand, counting down.
AAGGCGAAATCGACATTGGATTGTGTGTATTCATGAGCACAAAAGACTTGGGTTTGGTCGGGTAAGTTTGCCAGCATAGTTAACGATTGCAGCATTTGTGTCGGTGTGCCTTCGAATAAACGTCCACATCCGCTACTGAATAAGGTATCGCCACAAAATAATTTATCATCAATATAATAGGCAATATGACCTAAAGTATGCCCAGGAACTGCCATCACTTGGGTAAGCCCTAAATGAGGTATCTCAATATTTATATCCGATGAAACGGTTAAAGGATGGGTTAAACCATCGATAGGTTCGTTACTCGGACCATAAACAATAAGACGGTTGTTGAAGTGCTGTTGCAGTTGTTTTATACCGCCGGTATGGTCGCTGTGATGATGAGTAATGAGTATGCCGACTAAATTAAGTTCTGTTGTAGCTAGGTAATCGATAACACTTTGGCCGCAGCCAGGGTCAACTACATAAGCATCAAGGCTACTTGTTTGATGAATTAACCAGAGGTAGTTGTCATTAAAAGCTGGAATGGTATGAACGTTAAGCATAATCTGACTCGAGTGATGATTGACTATCTGTTAGGGTAACGGATATCGTTAAATAACTTCAAGTGAAGTTATCCTAAAAGTATCAATGATGGTTAGCTGAACATTAAATGAGCTATGGTAAAGTTGATGGGTTGAGAGAATATGACATTTTTGCAAAGTAATCGTTGGCGGGCTCCATGTTAAAACCCCTTATTTGGCAAGATTTACCTTTTGGTGAATTATTGCAAGCTGAGATTGAAGCAAAATTAGCCCCATGGTGGCCGCGAATATTTGGCTATCATTTACTTAAAGCAGGGGCGTTAAGTAGCCAGTTAAACAGTTTACATTGCAGCATAGCACGGCATTTTTCTGTTTATGATGGTGCAGATGCGAGTATTCAAGCCGATCCGCATCATTTACCTGTACAGCAAAGTGCAATTGATGCGGTGTTAAGTTGTTTTCTTTTAGAATTTGAATCAGACCCTTATCAAATTTTACGAGAGTTCGACAGAGTGCTCATTAGCAGTGGTTATATTTTTATTGTTGGTTTTAATCCCATCAGTCCGGCTTTTATAGGCAAAATATTGCCTAAATATCAAACTCAGTTACCTTGGAACGGGCAGTTTTTTATGCCATCAAGAGTTAAAGATTGGCTTGGGTTACTGGGATATAAAGTACTAGCAGATGAACGGTTAATGTACCATTCGTTATTAGGGCACCGCGGAGTCAACACGCCTAATCAACCGAGCAAACCTCAACAAGCACCATTGTGGCAAAAAAGTATCGCCAACTGGCTACCTAGTACTGGCAGTGTTTACTTAATCGTGGCTCGAAAAATGACGACGCCACTTACACCGATTAAAGATAAGTCGAAGGTCAAAGCGCCTAACTGGTCAACGGCGCCATCGGCAGGTCGTACCGGGTTAACTCACACTCCGAGTATTGAGACCCAGACATTAAACAATTCAAAATCATAAAAAGTAACCTCAACTCGTTTTAAGAGATGAGGTCCGTAAGCCAAAATTAGAAGAGTTGAGCTATTTCATAGCAAAATATTACTTTTGCTACCAGGGCTGATTGAAGCGGTAATATCTAGCTTATTGCAAGTCAATGCACCCCGTTAGCGTAGCAAAGGACTTTTTGATAACCAGTGATTATCCCGAGCTAGAGTTAAATAGCGATGACCTCACTATTCTGGGTTATAACCTGTATCAGCTTGTCGAGGCTTAGCTTCAGCCGCTTTGCGTGCTAATACATCACAACGTTCATTTTCAATGTGGCCGGCATGGCCTTTTACCCAGTGCCAGTCGATCTTGTGTAATTGACTTACCGCATCTAGACGCTTCCATAAATCGACATTTTTAACTGGTTGTTTAGTTGAGGTTATCCAGCCCTTTTTCTTCCAACCATGGATCCAAGTCATAATACCTTGGCGCATATACTGGCTATCGCTGGTTAAAATAATATTACAGGGTTCGTATAAGGTTTCTAACGCGATAATTGGGGCTAAAAGTTCCATACGATTATTGGTTGTTAATGAGAATCCATCGGCGATTTCATGTTGCTGATGTTTATATTTCATTACCACGCCATAACCGCCAGGTCCTGGATTTCCTAAGCAAGAGCCATCAGTAAAAATATACAGCTGTTTGAGTTCGGCCATCAAGTTGTTACCATAGCGAAATATTCGCGCCAGTATACTCAATTTATACAAAGGCGAGGGCTGAATGAGTAAAAAATATGAACATTATTTCTAGTGCAAGTCGTCAAGTGATCCTCGATACCGAAACTACCGGTATGAACCAAGCGGGTGGACCGATTTATGTGGGCCATCGCATTATTGAAATTGGTTGTGTTGAAGTGATTAATCGTCGCTTAACAGGTCGAACGTATCACCAATATATTAATCCTGGTCAAGCGATTGATGAAGAGGCAATTCAAGTTCACGGTATTACCAATGACCGTGTTGCCAACGAACCGCGTTTTCATCAAATAGCCAAAGATTTTATCGATTTTATCGATGGCGCTGAAATTGTCGCTCATAACGCCAACTTCGACGTGAGCTTTATGGACCATGAGTTTTCAAAACTCAATCCAATTGGGCCTAAAACCAAAGAGATTTGCAGTATCCTCGACAGTTTAGCCATTGCAAAACGTCTGCATCCAGGCCAAAAAAACAATCTAGATGCATTGTGTCGACGTTATGGTATCGATAATGGCCGCCGTACTTATCACGGCGCATTACTCGATGCGGAAATTCTTGCTGATGTTTACTTAATCATGACAGGTGGACAAATTAAGTTTAATTTGTCCAATGAAAAAGCGGGTCAAGAAGGTGGCGGAATTAAAAATATCGATCCGGCGGCGTTTAATCTTAAAGTCGTTGGTGCATCAGCCGATGAAATACTATTACACGAACAACGACTTGATCTCATTGCGAAGTCAGGTAAATGTCTCTGGAGAGGGTAAACCAACCTTTATGAGTGCCACTCGCGCCGGTTATCTTGCTATTTCATGTTTATTGTTGCTGAGTCTTATCTTTGCTTGGCAACCTAATGCCCAAGCTGCAATGGTCAATGCATCGCAAGCAGCAGAACTTAAAAATCGTTTTCGAATCGATTATATGGTTGATCATTTAACGTTAGTTATCCAACGAAGCTATGGTTCTGCGCCTGTCGTGGTGATTTTACCTGATGGCAGCAAATGGTACTCAAATCGTCATCCTCAAACGGTAAAATGGGTAGATGGTATTGCTGCCGATATGATTTATATCGAAAAACCGATGCCAGGGCCTTGGCAGTTATTAGGCAGTGTGGTTGAAGGATCGACAATACAAAAAATCTCTGCATTAGACATTGCTGTGCAACCATTACCGCAACCACTTTATCAGGGTGAAAGGTTAAAAGTTACAGCAAGACTCTTGGGTGATAATTTAACCATGAGAATGCCGGGTTTGGAGTATATGGTCGAATGGACTGCACGTTTTACCAGTGCGCATCTTCCAACTGACGACAATTTCGCAACGGGTACCATTATTGTTGGTGCTTATAAAGACAATGGTGAATTGTTGGACGAAACACCTGACGATGGCATCTTTACCGGAAGCCATAATTTACAACAACCTACCGGTCATTATGTACTCAATGTCACTGCACGAAATAATGTCTTTGAGCGTGAATATGTGATGCCGTTTGAGCTCTTGCCACAACCAATCAAAGTCAAAATGGTACCCAATAGCGATCCATTAAAAGGCATATGGCAGATACAGTTAACGGTTGATGAATCTGTGGTGAAATTAGCAGAAACTCATTTTGAGTTTGACTTAGTCGGCCCTGCTGGGTTGTTGCTGCCTATTACCTTGCAAACCATGACCAGTGCAGATCAAATTCTATACTTACCTAAAGTGACTGAGTTTGGCAGTTATCGTGTTAAAGGCAGTGTGGTTTCTACTACGGTTGATGGCCGAGAAATTGTGCTCAATTTACCTGAAATGTTTTTTAATTTAGTAGAGCCCCCAGCTCCAGTCCCAACAGTTGAAGAACTTGCTGAAAAAGCGGCCATTCAAGCAGAAATTGAAGAGAAAGTCGCTAAAGACGATGCGATGTTCTGGATTATTACCATTAATGGCATACTTTTTTTCGTTGGTATTATTGGTTTGGTTATATGGCGTAAAAAACAAACGCTGGCAAAGGCGATGGCTGCGGCGGAAGAAAGGTTAAAGCAAAATCCAGTAAATGAAGATAAACCTAAAGACAGTATTCTAGAAAGCGTCGACTTAGATGATATTGATTTGAGTATGCCAGATGATAAAAACTAAGCCACTGAAGTGAGTGGTTTTTGTACTAAAACTTGATAATTGTACATTTTTTAACTAAATGAGCGAAAACAATTAAAAAACTGTTGACGATTAATTATCACAACTTTATTATTCATCGCACTTGTGTGGAGCGGTAGTTCAGTTGGTTAGAATACCGGCCTGTCACGCCGGGGGTCGCGGGTTCGAGTCCCGTCCGCTCCGCC